>NZ_JBFABE010000049.1:5733-57651 GCF_040640155.1 Streptosporangium sp. NPDC023615 | reverse complement strand
TCGATCTCCCCGCCCGGCGGGACCGTGAAGCACGGCCAGGACATCTCGAAGCCGACCCGTGACGGGTGGGGGCCGCGCCCCGTCCGACCTACCGCGTGGGTCGATCTAGCGCGGAATCCTCGGCGTACCGGAGGACGACGTACTAGAGGATGTCGACGCCGACGCCGCCGATGCCGACGAGACCGCCGATGCCGACACCGTGGCCGGTACCGCTGCCGCTGCTGATGATGTTGCCGCCGCCGCCGATGTTGTTGCCGCCACGGCCGAAGCCGCCACCGTAGACGCCGCCGCCGTAGCCGCCGCCGTACACGCCGCCGCCGTAGACGCCGCCGCCGTACACGCCGCCGCCGTAGACACCGCCCCCGTAGACGCCGCCGCCGTACACGACGCCGCCGCCGTAGACGCCGCCGCAGCCACCGGCCGCGTAGACGGTGGGAACCGCGACGACGGCGGGCGGGCAGACGACCGTGGGAACGGCGACGACGCCGCCGCAGCAGTCGGCCTTGGTCTTGGCGGCGGCCTTGGCCACCGAGGTGACGGAGGCCTTGGCGGCCGTGGAGGAGGTTGCGGCGGACGCGGCCGCGGCCGGTGCGATGACGGCGATACCGACGCACGCGGAGGTGATGAGAAGACGACGAATCATTGTGGTTCCCCCTGGAAGGAAATCGTCGCGGCAGTGTTGTGGGCCCTTTCGAACGGACCGTCTGCACGCGGCTACTCAAAGTAACGAGAGTGAGGCTATCCAGCGACATGCTTTCTGGAGGGTCAAGAATGGTCAGGTTGTGGCAATGATCGCGGAGCCGTGCCCGAACAGGCCCTGGTTGATCGCCAGCCCGATCCGTGCCCCCGGCACCTGACGCGCGCCCGCCGTCCCCCGCAACTGCCAGGTCAGCTCGCACACCTGGGCGACGGCCTGGGCCGGTACGGCCTCGCCGAAGGAGGCGAGCCCCCCGGACGGGTTCACCGGGACCCGGCCGCCGAGGGCGGTGTCCCCGGCGCGCAGCAGCCCGGCCGCCCCGCCGCGCGGGCACAGGCCGATGTCCTCGACCCAGTCGAGCTCCAGGGCGGTCGACAGGTCGTACACCTCGGCCAGCGACAGGTCGGCGGGGCCCAGGGACGCCTCCTCGTAGGCGGCGTGGGCGATCGAGGCGCGGAAGGGCCGCGCCGGCGCGGGGACGGCCGCGGTGGAGTCGGTGGCGAACTCCGGCAGTTCGAGCACGGTGCCGGGGAACGACGGCGTCACCGTGGAGACGGCCGCGAGCCGTACCGGGCGGCTCGCGCCGTGGCGGCGGGCGAAGTCGGCCGAGGCCAGGACCAGGGCCGCGCCGCCGTCGGAGGTGGCGCAGACGTCCATCAGCCGCAACGGGTCGGCGACCATCGGGGAGGCGAGCACCTGCTCGGCGGTGACGGTCGCGCGGTAGCGGGCGTTCGGGTTCAGGGACCCGGCCAGGGCGTTCTTCACCTTGACGGCGGCGAAGTCCTCGGCGGTGTCGCCGTACAGGGCCATCCGCCGGCGCGCGTAGAGCGCGAAGTAGGCCGGGTTGGTGGCGCCGAGCAGCCGGAAGCGGAGCCAGTCGGGGTCGTCGGGACGCTCACCGCTCACCGGGGCGAGGAACCCCTTGGGGGTGGAGTCGGCGCCGACCACCATCGCCACGTCGCACAGGCCCGCCAGGATGCGGGTCCTGGCGGTCTCCAGGGCCTGGGCGCCCGACGCGCACGCCGCGTAGCAGGAGGCGATGCGCGCCCCGTTCCACCCCAGGGCCCGCGCGAAGGTGGCGCCGGGCACGAAGCCGGGGTAGCCGTTCCTGATGGTGCCGGCGCCGACGAGGAACGGCACGTCGGCCCAGTCCACGCCGGCGTCGCGCAGGGCGGCCCGGGCGGCCGCCACCCCGTACTCGGCGAACGGCTGGCCCCGCTTGCCCCAGGCGTGCATCCCGGCGCCGAGGACGACGACGTCGCTCATGCGGCACGCCCGTCCGGTGGCACCCGCGGGCCGGCCGATGTCACCGCATCGGCCGTGCTCGCCGGGTCGGCCCGAGCCGCCCCGCCGGCCGGATCGGGCGCCCCGGTGGACGGGGCGCCCCACATCCACACCTCGGGGCCGTCGGCGAGGGCTCCCGTCGTGAGCTCCAGCTCCATGCCCACGCGCAGGTCGTCCACGGTCAGGTCCTTCACCTGGCCGAGCACGACGATCCCCGCGCCGGCCAGTTCCACCGCGGCCAGGGTGACCGGGACGTAGGGGTCGGCGGCCACGAACGGGGCGGGGGGCGGGTAGCAGGCGTTCGTGTACGACCACACGGCACCCCGGCGCGGCAGGCGCACCCGCGCCAGGTTCTCGCCGTCGCAGCGCGGGTTGTGACAGAAACCCGTCCGGGGCGGGAAGTGGACGGTCCGGCAGCGGTCGCAGGCGGTGCCGAGCAGGTACGCGACACCGTCGTCCACGGTGAACCAGCCGTCGATCACGGGTGCGGTCATAGGGCCGATAGTACACAAGCGCTTGCTAGGTAACACCCCCTTCCGGGGCGGGCGGCCCGGCGGGGGCATCGGGCCTCCGGCGGCGCATGAACACCGCGCGTGCCGCCAGGGCGAGGGCCAGCAGGACCAGTGAGACCTGGGTGTCGCGGGCCGCCCCCCGTGGGGCGGCGACGCCGCCGGGGTGGGCCGGGGCCGGTCCCGGGGCCGGTTCGGGCGTGACGGGGACGTCGTGGACGATGTCGCGCCGGACGCCGGTCTCGCCCGCCGGCCCGTCCGGGCGGCAGCCGGCCGGGGTCGGCCGGTGCGGGTGGCCCGTGGCCCGGGCCGCGGCCGGGGGCGCGGGTCCGGCGGCCACCGCGATCGCCGGGATCCGGCCGGAGGCGAGGCGCAGGGGGTCCGACGGCGTGACGGGCGTGACGCTCATGGTCGCCACCGCCACGCAGAACGGGGTGGCGGTGAGCGCCATGGCGCCCCTCACCGCGGGGTTCCCGGACGGCCGGTGGGCGGGGGGACGGTGGATGCGCGCCCGTGAGGGGACGCCGGAACGAAGGGGGGAGGGAACACGGTGACCTCGACAGGAGGGGGGCGGGGTTACACGTCACCGGAATTCTGACACGCGCTCTTCCGGAGAAGATGACGCTTCAGTAAACAGACTGATACATACAGTAATTCCCTTTAGATCCCCTTGTGGGGCACGTACTCACGTATGACGGGATGCCAGGGAGAGCCGCACGTGGGCTCCGGGCGGCAGGCCCAGCCGCTGCGAGGCGTCCCCGGCGTTGACGCCCAGCGCGACCAGCCCGGCCGAGTCGACGAACGCCACCACCTCGCCCGGGGGGACCGCCGTGAACGTCTCCTTGAACGGCACCGCGAGCCGCCTCCTGCCCAGCCAGACCGCCAGGGTGTCCCCCGGTGCGATACCCAGGCTCACCAGGTCGCCCGAGCCGATCGAGAGCTGGGCGTTGCCGTACCGGTCGATCGAGAGCACCTCGCCCTCGGCGTAGCCCTCCCGCACCGTCGAGGTGGGCGCGGGCAGCGAGACCAGCCGGTTCAGCGGGATCTCCTGGCCCAGCTCGGCCGGACGGCGCCCGATCGCCAGGTGCGCCGCCACCGGCGCGAAGAGGTCACGCCCGTGGAAGGTCGGCGAGACCGGGGCGAGGAAGAGATCCTCGTTGGACAGCTCGTAGGCGGCGCGGGCGCCTCCGCTGGCGCTGACCGCCCAGGACAGCAGGCCGTTGTCGGGCCCCAGGAACACGTGCTCCCCGGCCTCGACCGCCACGGCCCTGCGCGACCCGCCGACGCCCGGGTCCACCACGGCGACGTGTACGCCCGCGGGGAGGTAGGCGATCGTCTGGGCCAGGATCGCGGCCCCGCGCCGCACGTCTCCCGAGGGCACCAGATGGCACACGTCGATGATCCGCGACTCCGGAGAGATACCGACGATCACGCCGTGACAGGCGGCGATGTAGCCGTCCTCCAGGCCGTAGTCACTGAGAAGGCTGATGACAGAGGTCACACCTGGTGACTGTACGTCGCCACATCCGTCATGAACAGCGCGAAATTCCGGACTATCCTGACTTCTGGTCGCGCACGCGGTGCGATCCCCGCCCGCCCGACCGAGGAGGTAGCAATGGACCCCCCGCCGACCCCCGGCGACGGCGCCACGGCCGAGCCCCCGTCGCGGGCGCTCACCGACACGGAGCGGGAACTGCTCGCCTTCGAGCGGCGCTGGTGGCATCACGCCGGTGCCAAGGAGCAGGGGATCCGCCAGACCTTCGACCTGTCCGCGACGCGCTACTACCAGCTCCTCAGCGAGATCATCGACCTTCCGGCGGCGCTCGCCCACGACCCGATACTGGTCAAACGCCTGCGCCGCCTCCGCGAGACCCGCCGCCGGGAACGCGCCGCCCGGAAGATGGGCTTGCGTCCCTGACGGTGGGGTACGACGGCTCGGGCGGACGTCCCGGCCGGACCCTCCCCGGCGGGGATCGTCACCACGACGGCAGGAACCGGACGGCAGGAACCGGACGGCAGGACGGCGGACAGGGCCCACGCGGCGGGTGCGGACGCACCCGGCGGGCTGGGGCTGGCATGACGGCGGACACGGGCACACTCGACGGGCTGGGGCGGGCATGAGGGCGAACACCACCGAAGGACTGAAGGCGATCGTCGCCGATCCGGCGGGGGCGGTGATCGGGCTCGACTTCGACGGCACGCTCTCGCCCATCGTCGCCGATCCCGCCGCGGCGAGGATCGTCCCCGGCGGGGCCGAGGCGCTGACCCGGCTCGGCGGACTGATCGGCTCCCTGGTGATCGTGACCGGCCGCCCGGCGGCGGTCGCGGTCGAGTACGGCTCCCTGGCCGCGGTGCCCGGCCTGGTGGTGCTCGGGCACTACGGCCTCGAACGCTGGGAGGCGGGCGAGATGGCCGCGCCGCCGGTCCATCCGGGCCTGGCGGAGGCGAGGGCCGGGCTGGAACTGCTGGCCGCGGGGCTGGACGGGGTCATCATCGAGGACAAGGAACGGTCGGTCGCCGTGCACACCAGGCAGGCCGCCGATCCGTGGGTGACCCTGGAGGCGCTGCGCGAGCCCGTCGCCACGCTCGCCGCCGGGGCGGGGCTGACCGTGGAGCCGGGCAAGCTCGTGCTGGAGCTGCGCCCGCCGGGGATCGACAAGGGGGTGGCGCTCGGCGCCTTCCTGCGGGAGCGGGCCGCCCGGTCGGTGCTGTTCGCCGGGGACGACCTGGGGGACCTGCCCGCGTTCGCGGCCGTGCGCGCCTCGGGACTGCCGGGGGTGACGGTGTTCAGCGGGTCGCCCGAGATCGAGGTGGAGGCCGACCTGGTCGTCGATGGGCCGCCCGGGGTGCTGGAGCTCCTCAGCTCGATCGCGGACGCGATCGAGGGCGAGACGCGGGGGTGAGGGCGGGGGCGTCCCCGCGGGTGCCGATCAGCAGCCCGGCGAGCGCCACCCCGATCAGCGCGGGCACCATGAGGAACGCCGTCCGGGTGCCGAACCCGTCGGCCAGCGCGCCCAGCACGAACGGCCCCATCCCCAGGGCGACGCTCGCGATGATCGAGGCGAGCGCGGTCGCCTGGTTGCGCCGCCCCCCGGAGACGGCCAGCAGCCGGGAGAGCGCCATCGGGAAGTGCAGCGCGACCCCCAGCCCGGACACGGCCAGGCCCGCGTACGAGAACGCCGGCTCCGTGCTCAGCCAGAACAGGCCCCAGCCGGTGGCGGCGACCAGCAGGGCGCCGGTGAACAGGACCGTCGCCGGAATCCGCAGGGCGAGCCATCCCCCGGCCAGCCGGCCGGCCGCCATCCCGGCGGTGAGCGCGGCGACCGCGGTCGCCGCCACCGCGGGCGAGAGGCCGGTCCGGTCGGAGAACAGCTTGGCCGCCCACAGGTTGAAGCAGAACTCGGTGGCGACGCAGCAGAACAGCACGGCCCCGGCCAGGTGGAAGCGCCGATCGAAACGGGCACCGCGCCCGGACGCGGCACCTCCTCCGGGCGCGGTGCCCTCCCCGGACACGGCGATGTCCCCGGGTGCCGCGGCCTCCGGCGGCTGGGCCGGGGCGGCGTCGGGGTGCTCGGGGACCCGGACGCGTCCCATGAACAGTGCGAGCAGCACGGTCAGCACGGTGGGCATCAGCAGCGCCACCCGCCAGCCCAGCGCGCTCTGCGCGGCGACGCTGACCACGAACGGCACCCCGATGCCGACGATCACGCAGACCGCGTTGGCCTCGCTGATCGCCGCCGGGCCCGCCGGGCCGTGACGGTCGTCGAGCGCGGCCATGCCCGAGTACATGGCGATCGAGGCCATCCCGCTGGCGATGCCGTAGCCGAGGAGGGTGACCGGCAGGACGGTGGGGGCCGCCGCGACCAGGAACGTTCCGAGGCTCATCCCGGCCAGCCCGGTCCAGATGACGGCACGGCGGCCGATCCTGGCGGTCAGCCGGGGCAGGACCAGACCGGTGAGGATGCCGCCCACGGCCATCGAGGTACCGTGCAGCCCGGCGACCGCCTGGGAGAGCTGCTGGTCGATCCGCAGCAGCGGGAGAGCGGCGCTCAGGCCGTACAGGTAGGTGGCGAAGACGCCGAGTTGAAGGTAGACCAGCCAGGTCGGGCGGTCGCGGACCAGCCGGACGGGCGTGATCGCGGTCAACTCGTTCTCCCCGGGCATCGAAAAATCGAAAAATCTGAAATGGCCCCGGAAACTATCTCACAGGCCCTCGAAGCCGCACGGGCGGACGTGGGTGAGGGCACGGGATCGAGGGGGAGGAGCGCGGGGCCGGGCGAGGGGCCGGGCAAGGGGACGGGTGAGGGCGCGGGATCGGGGCCGGGGCCGGGGTCGGGGGAGGGCGCGGCGGGCGGCGCGGTCAGGCGAGGGCGTCGAGCTGCTCGGCGAACCACCGGTGCGGCGGGAGCGCGGTCGCCGCCGCGGCCAGCAGACCGCCCCGCCTGGTCCGTTCCCCCTCGGGCATGGTCAGCCCCTCGTGCAGCGCGGCGGCCGTGGCCGAGACGTCGTAGGGGTTGACCGTCAGCGCGTGCTCGCCCAGCTCGGCCGCGGCCCCCGCCTCCCGCGAGAGCACCAGCGCGCTGCCCGGCGACAGGATCGGCCCCTCCTTGGCGACCAGGTTCATCCCGTCCCGGATGGGGTTGACCAGCAGCACGTCGGCCAGCCGGTAGGCGGCCAGCGACCTCGGGTAGTCGTCGTCGACGTTGAGGATCAGCGGGTCCCAGTCCTCGGTGGCGTACTCGTCCTCGATCTCCTTGGCGCAGCGCTGCACCGCCGCGGTGTACTCGCGGTACTCGGGGAGGTCGTGGCGGGAGGGGTAGGCGAAGGCCAGGTGCGTGACCCGGCCGTGCCACTCGGGGTGGGCCGCCAGGAACTCCCGGTAGGCGACCAGGCCCCTGACGATGTTCTTCGACAGCTCGGTCCGGTCGATCCGCACGATCAGCCTGCGGTCGCCCACCTGGGCGCGGAGCGCGGCCATGTGCGACTCCACGTCGGGCTCGCAGGCCCGGTCCCAGAGCGCCTTGCCGTCCACGCCCAGGCTGTGCGCGCCGACGCGGGTGGTCCTGCCCGCGTGGGTCACCGTACGGGCCACGGGATCGACCGAGGCGCCCAGCACGCTCCGGCAGCAGTCCATGAACGCGGTGCCCCAGCGCGCGGTCAGGAAGCCGGCGTGGTCGGAGCCCAGGATGCCCTCCAGCAGCTCGGCCGCCACGTCGTCGGGCAGGAGGGTGAAGTACTCCGGCGGGGCCCACGGCGTGTGCGAGAAGTGCGCCACCCGCAGGTCGGGCCGCACGCCCCGGAGCATGGCCGGGACGAGGCTGAGGTGGTAGTCCTGGACCATCACCCGCGCCTCGTGCGGGGCCTCCTCGGCCAGCGCCATGGCGAACGCCTCGTTGTAGGCCTGGTACGACTCCCACTCCCGGCGGAACCTGGCGTCGAAGTGCGGCCTGTTGGGGGTGTCGTAGAGGAGGTGGTGGACGAACCAGAGGGTGGAGTTGGCCACGGCGTTGTACGCCCGGTGGAAGGTCGCCGGGGGGATGTCGAGCATCCGCAGCGCCCCGGTGTCGTAACCCGCCTGGTCGAGCCGGCCGCCGGGCGCCGCCCGCACCGCGCCCCGGTCGCCGTCGGAGAGCGCGGCGCAGACCCACAGCACACCGAGGTCCCTGGCGACCGCCGACAGCCCCGACACCAGCCCGCCCCCTCCCCTGCGCATGGACAGCGAGCCGTCCTCGGAGAGGGTGAAGGAGACGGGGCCGCGGTTGGAGGCCACCAGGATCGCGTTCATGAGATCCCTTCACTGGCTAGGGACACGCCTGTCCTGAAGGTTAACCGGCACCTGTTCGGGATGCCCCCCTCTTCGGGACACGGAAGAACGGCGTTCATCGGATTGTGTCAGCTCTTGTCAGCAGGTCGGCTGGTGAGCCTGTTTTTTTACACGGTTTTGTGGTGACTTCGTCGCTGAACCGCCATGACCTCCGACCATAGGATGGCCAGCGACCGTGACCGCTGATGGGGGCCCGTGATGGCGCTGGACGAGACGACCGAGGAACTGGCCCGGGAGGCGGCCCTCGGTGACCACCGCGCGCTCGGCGAGCTGCTGAGGCGCATCGAGCCCGCCGTGCTCCGGCACTGCGGCCGCATCCTGCCCTTCCGGCAGGACGCCGAGGAGGCCTGTCAGGACACTCTGCTCGCGGTGGCCCGCAACATCGGCCGCTTCGAGGGGCGCGCCAGGTTCAGCACCTGGCTGCACATCGTGACCGCCAACTGCGCCAGGACCACCTACCGCTCGCTGAAGCGCCGCGCCGCCGAGCAGAGCTCGGACGAGCTCCCGCTGCAGAGGCCGGACGTCGCCAGGGTGAGCGTGATCGCCGGGTCCCGGCTCGACCTGCTCGACGCGATGGAGGCGCTGGAGGCCGAGAAGCCGGACCTGGCGCAGGCGCTGGTGCTGCGCGACATCTGCCAGCTCGACTACAACGAGGTGGCCGAGCAGCTCGGCATCCCGCTGGGCACCGCCAAGTCCCGCATCCACCAGGCCCGCAAGTACGTCCAGGGCGCCCTGGGCGACGCCTACGGTTTCTGACCCTCCGCCCCCGATCGTCGTCGCCCGCCCGTCCCCCCTCGCGCCGCCGGCGGTCGTGCCGACGGTCGTCCGCGTGGCGTGCGGCTTCTGCGGCCTTGACCGGCGACGACTGGATTAGGGTGACCTTGTCCGCGTCACCCCGGTCGAGCGCTCGCGCCACACGGCCGGCCGGTGGCACGGGGCGATCCTCCCCCCTCCGCTCCGGAAGCCGAGGTCGAGGAGAGACCCACATGTCCCGCAGACACGTCGTCACCTCCGGGTGCGTCCTGGCGGTATCCGCGCTCACCCTGGCCGCCGCCCCGGCGGACGCCGACCGCCGGACGGGCGCCCCGGGCGCCCCGGGCACCCCGGGCACCCCGGGGGCGGCCGGACCGATCGTGCCGGGCGCGACGGGCGGACCGAAGGTCCCCGGGAGGCCCGGTACGCCCGGCGTGGTGATCACCTCGGTCGCGCCGCCGCCGGGCATGCTGGAGGCCCTCGAGCGCGACCTGGACCTGACCAGGGCCGAGGCCGAGGCGCGGCTGCTCAACGAGGCGCGGCTGATCCCGATCGCGGAGCAGATGAGCAGGAGGCTCGGGCCCCGCTTCGGCGGCGCCTGGCTGCGGGCCAAGACCGCGCACACCCTGGTGGTGGCCAGCACCACGATCGCCGACATCCCCCAGATCGTCGCCGCCGGCGCGCAGGCCGAGGTCGTGCCCCGGTCGCTGGCGGAACTCGCCGAGGTCAAGGAGAAGCTCGACGCCACGCTGCCGCCGAAGCCGCTGATCTCCAGCGTGCGCTACGTCGACGTCAAGCGGAACAAGGTGGTCGTGCTGGCCCCGCGGCCGGAACAGACCCAGAACATCATCGCCTCCTCCGGCCTCGACCAGACCGCGGTGGTCGTGCTCCCCTCCACCGAGGCGCCCCTGCCGCTGTACGACCTGGTCGGCGGGAACGCCTACTACACCGGCGCGGTGAACCGCTGCTCGGTGGGCTTCTCCGTCCTCAGGGGGAACCAGCCGGGCTTCGTCACCGCCGGCCACTGCGGCAGGCGGGGCGCGGCCACCACCGGCTTCAACCGCCTGGCCCAGGGGACCTTCCAGGGCTCGGTCTTCCCGGGCAGCGACCACGCCTGGGTGGCGGTCAACAGCGCCTGGACGGCGACCGCCGGGGTGGACAACGGCCAGGGCGGCGTCGTCCCGGTCGCCGGGGCCAGGGTCGCCATCGAGGGCGCCTCGGTCTGCCGGTCGGGCTCCACCACCGACTGGTACTGCGGCCTCATCCAGCAGCGCGACGCCAGCGTCACCTACCCGCAGGGCGCCGTCTTCCAGCTCACCCGTACCAGCGTGTGCGCCGAGCCCGGCGACTCGGGCGGCTCGTTCATCTCCATCGACCAGGCCCAGGGCGTCACCTCCGGCGGCTCGGGCGACTGCGGCTCGGGCGGCGTCACCTACTTCCAGCCGATCGGGGAGATCCTCACCGCCTACGGCCTGGCGCTGAAGACCACCGCGGGCAACCCGCCGCCGCCCACCACCGGCACCTGCACCGGTTACCCGACCACCTACACCGGCGCGCTGGCCGCCGGGAAGTCCGTGTACCACCCGAGGAACGTCTACTACAGGGCGGCCATCACGGGGACCCACTACGGGTGCCTGGACGGTCCCGCCGGCACGGACTTCGACCTGTACCTGCAGAAGTGGAGCAGCTCCGGCTGGCGGGTCGTCGCCTCCTCGCGGAGCGCCGGCTCGGACGAGAAGATCACCTATGTCGGGGCGCCCGGTTTCTACCGCTACCGGGTGGTGAGCGTGGCCGGTTCCGGTTCCTACACCGTCGGGCTCAGGGCGCCGTCCCCGCTCTCGGTCCGCAGCGTTCCCTGACCGGCGTGCCGCCGCCCTTCGTCCGATCTCCGCCGTCCGATCTCCGGTGTCTGTCGTCCGGCGTCCGGAACACGTCGTCCGAGATCCGCGGCCGCGCGTCCACCGCCTCGGATCCGCCGCACGGGGAGGACGGCCGAGCCCGCTGTCCCGGGCCGGTGCCGACGGTGGTGTCCGGTGGTTAACACGTCATGTCTCGTATCCTGAGACGGCTTGTCGGGACGGCGGTACGGCGGGGTAGAGTGCTGGAGACCTGCGCGTCAGGTTCACAAATGAATACGTGCTCATCCAGAGGGGTGGAGGGACCGGCCCTGCGAAGCCCCGGCAACCATCCCGGTTCAAGACTCGTGATCTGACGAGGTCGGCCGGGACAGGTGCCAATTCCGGTCTGTGACCAGGGTGGTCGCAGACGAAGATGAGGGAAAGGCCTCGCTTCATGGCGCTCGCAACCACTGAGAACACCACCGCCGCCCCGCTCGACCGTCCTCGGGACGGGGGCGGGAGCTTCGGCCCCGCCGTCGCCCTGTCCTGTCGCGAGTGCGGTGCCCGCTACGACCTGGGTCCCAGCTTCGCCTGCATCGAGTGTTTCGGGCCCCTGGAGATCGCCTACGACTTCGGGCGCGTGACCCGGGAGCAGATCGCCGAGGGGCCGGCCAACATCTGGCGTTACCGCTCGTTGCTGCCCGTCCCGGCGGACGTGGCCTCCAAGCCCAACATGGCACCCGGGTGGACCAAGCTCGTGAACGCCGGGAACCTCGCCCGCGAGCTGGGCATCCGCTCGCTGCACGTGAAGGACGACTCGGGAAACCCCACGCACTCCTTCAAGGACCGCGTGGTGGCCATCGCCGTGGAGGCGGCCCGCACCTTCGGCTTCCACACCCTCTCCTGCTCCTCCACCGGCAACCTGGCCGGCGCCGTGGCCGCCGCGGCCGCGCGGGCCGGGCTGGACTCCTGCGTGTTCATCCCCTCGAACCTGGAGGAAGCCAAGATCGTCATGGCCTCCGTGTACGGCGGCAGGCTCATCGGCATCGACGGCACCTACGACGACGTGAACCGCTTCTGCTCCGAGCTCATCGGTGACGAGCTGGGTGAGAAGTGGGGCTTCGTCAACGTCAACCTGCGGCCGTACTACGCCGAGGGGTCCAAGACCCTGGCGTACGAGATCGCCGAGCAGCTCGGCTGGCGCATCCCCGAGCAGATCATCGTCCCGGTGGCCTCGGGCTCCCAGCTCACGAAGATCGACAAGGGGTTCAAGGAGCTGATCGCCCTCGGGCTCGTCGAGGACACGCCGTACAAGATCTTCGCCGCCCAGGCCGAGGGGTGCTCGCCGGTCTCGGCGGCCTACAAGGCGGGGCACGACGTGATCCGCCCGGTCAGGCCGGACACCATCGCCAAGTCGCTGGCGATCGGCAACCCGGCCGACGGTCCCTACGTCCTGGACATCGCCCGCCGCACCGGCGGAGCGGTCGAGGACGTGACCGACGCCGAGATCGTCGACGCGATCCGGCTGCTGGCCAGGACCGAGGGCATCTTCGCCGAGACCGCCGGCGGCGTCACCGTCGGGGTGCTCCGCAAGCTGGTCGCCTCGGGCACGCTCGACCCCGACGCGGAGACCGTGGTGCTCAACACCGGGGACGGTCTCAAGACCCTGGACGTGGTGGCCACCGAGGCGCGTCCCACCGCGGTCATTCGGCCCTCTCTTGACGCATTCCGTGCGGCCATCGCCTAAAAACCGTGAAAGGTTACGAATTATGAGCGTTTCTGTGCGGATTCCGACGATTCTCCGGACGTACACCGGCGGTGCCGCCGAGGTGAGCGCGGAGGGGGAGACCCTGCGCGATGTTCTGCAGAAGCTGGAGGCGGACTTCCCGGGGATCGGCGCCCGAATTCTTGATGGAACGGGTAAGATTCGCCGTTTTGTGAACGTCTATGTCGGGGATGAGGACGTCCGTTTCGCGGACAACCTCGACACGGCCACCCCCGCGGGCGTCCAGGTCTCCATCATCCCGGCGGTGGCCGGGGGCTGAGCCCAGGCCGCCTCACCGCCTCCACGGTCCCCTCCGGCCCCGGGGCCCTGCGCCGGCGCCGTGCGACTCCTGTCACGGCCCTGCCGCGGCCCCGCCCGCGGGCGCACGGCCCGTGGCGTGCCATCTCTCCCGCGACACCCGCCCGGCTCCGGCCGGGCGGGTGTCGTGTTTTATGACTCGGGCTCATATTCGTCGCTCGGGAGGATGTTACAAAATTGAACTAACTAATAGTGATAGTCAAACTCTGATCCCGTACTGAAAACTCTGATAAACGGGGAGTTTGGTGTTTGACTCTGTTGCCCGACCGCTTCCCACAGGTATGGTCGAGGGCGATCGACGCGGCGAAGTTCGTCCGGAGATTGAGGACTTCGCGAGAGGAATGGGCGTCGTCCTAAAGACCAGTAAGAGGAGTCACACGTGGCGCAGGGCACCGTCAAATGGTTCAACGCGGACAAGGGCTACGGCTTCATCGCGGTAGACGGTGGTAAGGATGTGTTCGTCCATTACTCCGCGATCATGATGGACGGCTACCGGGCATTGGAGCAGGGCCAGCGGGTGGAGTTCGAGATCACCCAGGGACAGAAGGGCCCGCAGGCCGAGGCCGTCCGGGCGGTCTGACCCCGGCCGTCCCCCGTCTCGCCGGGTCGGGCCGGTGGATCCTCGCGGAGCGTGTGACCTGTTCCACGGCTCCGCCCGCCGGTCCGGCCCGGCTCGGCCCAACCCGACCCGACCGGACCCGACCCGTCTCGACCCGGCGGGCATGTCCGGGCCGTCGCGTCCGGCTCGACCCGTGCGCCGACGGCGCGGCGGACTTCGCTCCGCGCGGAACCTTCCCGCCGGAGGCCTGGGACCGAGGACGCCTCGCGTCCCCCGAGGGCCGGGGGCGGAGCCCGCGGATCCCCCCTGACGTGCCGTGGGACCGATGTGCGTCCCGCTCCCGGAGTGTCGTCCCCGAGGAGGGGGCGCGCCGTCCCGCCGTGCAGGTCAGGCGATCGCGGCTTGCACTCGACAGGGTAGAGTGCTAAACAGTTTGTTGGCACTCGCACATGAGGAGTGCCAAACCTGGATCGAGGCGATGGGGCCCGCCGAACGGAGTCGTGGGCCCACATGCCGTCGCGGGCGTCGGCTCGGTCCGGTGCAAGCCACCCTGTATCTGGGAGGTCTAGCCGTATGGCAGCCAAGATGATCGCGTTTAACGAGGACGCCAGGCGCGGTCTCGAGCGTGGCATGAACCAGCTCGCGGACGCCGTGAAGGTGACCCTCGGCCCCAAGGGCCGGAATGTCGTTCTGGAGAAGAAGTGGGGAGCCCCCACCATCACCAACGATGGTGTCTCCATTGCGAAGGAGATCGAGCTCGAGGACCCGTGGGAGAAGATCGGGGCCGAGCTCGTCAAGGAAGTCGCCAAGAAGACCGACGACGTCGCGGGTGACGGCACCACCACCGCCACCGTGCTCGCTCAGGCTCTCGTACGTGAGGGTCTCCGCAACGTCGCCGCCGGCGCCAACCCGATGGCCCTGAAGAAGGGCATCGAGGCCGCCGTCGAGCGCGTGTCGGAGGAGCTGTCCAAGCTCGCCAAGGACGTGGAGACGAAGGCGCAGATCGCCTCCACCGCCTCGATCTCCGCGGGCGACCCGCAGATCGGCGAGATGATCGCCGAGGCGATGGACAAGGTCGGCAAGGAAGGCGTCATCACCGTCGAGGAGAGCAACACCTTCGGTCTCGAGCTCGAGCTCACCGAGGGTATGCGCTTCGACAAGGGCCTCACCTCGATGTACTTCGTGACCGACCCGGAGCGGATGGAGGCCGTCCTCGACGACCCCTACATCCTGGTCGTCAACTCCAAGGTGTCCGCCAACAAGGACCTGCTCCCGGTTCTCGACAAGGTCGTGCAGGCCGGCAAGCCGCTGCTGATCATCGCCGAGGACGTCGAGGGCGAGGCCCTGGCCACCCTGGTCGTCAACAAGATCCGCGGTCTGTTCCGCTCGGTCGCCGTCAAGGCGCCCGGTTTCGGTGACCGCCGCAAGGCCATGCTGGGCGACATCGGCATCCTGACCGGTGCCCAGGTCATCAGCGAGGACCTCGGCCTCAAGCTGGAGTCCACCACGCTGGACCAGCTCGGCCGGGCCCGCCAGGTCATCGTCACCAAGGACGAGACCACCATCGTCGACGGTGCCGGCGACGCCGAGCAGATCTCCGGACGGGTCAACCAGATCCGCGCCGAGATCGAGAACACCGACTCCGACTACGACCGTGAGAAGCTCCAGGAGCGTCTCGCCAAGCTGGCCGGCGGCGTGGCCGTCATCAAGGCCGGCGCGGCGACCGAGGTCGAGCTCAAGGAGCGCAAGCACCGCATCGAGGACGCCGTTCGCAACGCGAAGGCGGCCGTCGAGGAGGGCATCGTCCCCGGTGGTGGCGTGGCCCTGCTGCAGGCCGGCGCCAAGGCGTTCGACAAGCTGGAGCTCTCCGGCGACGAGGCCACCGGTGCCGCGATCGTGAAGAAGGCTCTCGAGGAGCCGCTGAAGCAGATCGCCGTGAACGCCGGCCTCGAGGGTGGCGTCGTGGTGGAGAAGGTGCGCAACCTTCCCGCGGGTGAGGGCCTCAACGCCGCCACCGGCGAGTACGTCAACCTGTTCGACACGGGCATCATCGACCCGGCCAAGGTGACGCGTTCCGCTCTGCAGAACGCGGCGTCCATCGCGGCGCTGTTCCTCACCACCGAGGCCGTCATCGCCGAGAAGCCCGAGAAGGCCGGTGCCGCTCCCGCCATGCCCGGCGGCGGCGGCGACATGGACTTCTAGTCCTGACGCTTTCGAAAAAGAGGCGACCCCTTCCGGGGGCCGCCTCTTTTTGTCGTTCACCGGCGACACGTCACCCGGACGACACGGCCCGGCCGAGCTGCTCGGGGAGCGGCCGAGCGTGCAGCACGGTCAGCGAGGTGACCGCGCGGGTCAGCACCACGTACAGGCGGGCCAGGCCCCGGGGCTCGGCGGCGACGATGCCGGCCGGTTCGGCCACGATCACGTGGTCGTACTCCAGGCCCTTGGCCAGGGTGGCCGGGACGACCAGCAGGCGGTGGTCCCCGGTCGTGTCGGGGCTCAGCACCCGGTGGTCCAGGTGGGACACGGCGGCGGAGGCGGCGTCCACCAGGGCGTCGGGGACGATGACGCCGATCGACCCCTCGCGGGCGAGCGCCTCCTCGGCGGCGCCGGACAACGCCGTGGTCAGGTCCGTCACCGGCCGTACCGACAGGGAGCCCGCGCCGGGCCGCAGCGACCGGGGGGCGGCGAGACCTGGGGCCACCGACGGCAGCAGCCTGGCCGCGTAGTCCAGGACCTCGCGAGGCACCCGGAACCCCAGGGTGAGCTCGGTGACGGCGCCGTCCTCGAAGCCCAGGTGGCCCAGCACCTCGGTCCAGGAGCGGGCGGACCAGGGCGTGGTGCCCTGGGCGAGGTCGCCCAGCACGGTGGCCGACCCGGTGCGGCAGCGCCGCCCGAGCGCCCGCAGCTGCATCGCCGACAGGTCCTGGGCCTCGTCCACGACCAGGTGACCCAGCGGCGTGGTCCGCTCGATCATGTCGCCCAGCTCGTCCATCAGCGCGGCGTCGGCCGCCGACCACTTCGCCGAGCGGAAGGACTTGGGGGGCTTGGCCCAGAGCAGGAGCGACCGCTCCTCGGCCGTGAGGTCGTCCTTGGCCGCCGCGGCCAGGAAGCCGGGGTCGCTGAACAGGCGGTGGAGCACCTGCTGCGGGGTGAGCTTGGGCCACACCGCGTCCACCAGCCGTTTGACCGGCGCCGACCGGGCCACCGCGTCCTGCACCCGGTCGTCGGGCGACTCGCCGCGCTGTTCCATCCGGACGAGCACCAGGTGGGCGAGGCGCTGGGCGAGCGTGGCGCGGCCGGGACCGTAGCGGACGGTGCCGCGCAGGGCGGCGACGATCTCGCGGACCTCGTGGTCGGCGACCCGGTAGCGGTTGATCCCCTTGGTGTAGAGCACGCCCTCGGCGGGCTTGACGACGTGCATCCACAGGGCGCGCCTGAGCACCCCGACGATCCTGGCGTCCCCCTTGAGGGCGCCGACCGCCGCCTCCTCGGGGGCGGAGTGGTCGCCGAGGATCCCGGCGACCGTGGTCTGGTCGACCTTGACCTCGCCCAGGGCCGGCAGCACCGAGGAGATGTAGGACAGGAACGCCCGGTTCGGGCCGACGATCATGACGCCCGACCGCGCGAGCCGCTCGCGGTGGGTGAAGAGCAGGTAGGCCGCCCGGTGCAGGCCGACCGCGGTCTTGCCGGTGCCGGGGGCACCCTGGACGCACACGGTCCGGGTCAGCTCGGAGCGGACGATCTCGTCCTGGTCGGGCTGGATCGTCGCGACGATGTCGCGCATCGGCCCCGAGCGGGGGCGCTCGATCTCCTCGGTGAGGATCCTGCTCCGCGCGACGGCGGGGCCGTCCTGGTCGAGGCGCTCGTCCTCGTAGGCGGTCAGGTCGCCGCCCTGGTAGCCGAACCGGCGCCTGCGGACGACGCCCATCGGGTCGGACGGGCTGGCCTGGTAGAAGGCCCGGGAGACCGGGGCCCGCCAGTCGATCACCAGGGGGCGGCTGCGGTCGTCGTGGACGTGCCTGCGTCCGACGTGGACCGTCCCCGGCAGGTCGTCGTCGGCCTCGCGGTCGAGGCGGCCGAAGAACAGGGGCGTGCCGGAGTGGTCGGCGAGCGCCGCGACCCGCTGGTCCAGCAGGGCCTGGAGGATCTGCTGGGAGACCCAGTCCCCGGCGGCGTCGGAGGACAGGGAGGCGGCGTGCTCGCGCATCGCGCGCAGCGCCGCCCTGGAGACGGCCAGGTGTTCGCGTTCGGCGGCGAGGATCCGGGCGGGATCTTCGGTTATGTCGGGGGCCAATTGATGTGCGGGCATGCTGAAGCGCCTCCCATTCATGAACGGAGGTGACGGTGGTCATCGGGCAGCGAATCGACCAGCCTAGCGGCGGCGCTCGCGCGCCTCAAAGGGATTAGGGCCGGACCGGGAGCGGCGGTCCGGGACACCTCGATGATCGTGGGACTCGCCCGTGGACGATCCTTCGACGGTCGTCCCGGGCATTCTTCAGGCCGATCTCAGATCAATCGGTAATCAACCTGATACTCTCTGTGATTCTGCGATGAAATGACGAAAAAGGCAGCCGAACATGGTGACTCGCGCAGATCATGGGGGTATGTCGCCAGTGGCCGCTGAGGCCTAGCGAGGGGGTGGTCTGTTTGTCGAAAGCCCGAGGGATTTCGTGGGCCTGACACACATCGACGGCGTGTTCGCCAGTGGTGTCATTCTCCGGCGAGCACGTCGTCCGCGTCGATGATCTGGTAGGCGTACCCTTGCTCGGCCAGGAAACGCTGCCGGTGGGCGGCGAAGTCCTGGTCGACCGTGTCACGGCTGACCACCGAGTAGAACCGGGCCCCGCCGCCGTCCGCCTTCGGCCGCAGCACCCGGCCCAGCCGCTGCGCCTCCTCCTGCCGTGACCCGAAGGTGCCCGACACCTGGATGGCCACCGCGGCCTCGGGCAGGTCGATGGAGAAGTTGGCGACCTTGGAGACGACCAGGACCTGGATCTCCTTGTCGCGGAACGCCTGGAAGAGCCGCTCCCGCTCCTTGACCTTCGTCTCGCCCTTGATCACCGGCGCGTTCAGGTGCTCGCCGAGCTCGTCGAGCTGGTCGATGTACTGCCCGATGACCAGCACCTGCTCGTCCAGGTGCCGCCGGACCAGCGCCTCGGTCACCCGCGTCTTGGACGGCGTGGTCGCGCAGAACCGGTAGCGCTCCTCGGACTCCGACATCGCGTACGCCAGCCGCTCCTCGTCGGTGAGCGTCACCCGCACCTCGACACAGTCGGCCGGGGCGATCCAGCCCTGGTTCTCCATCTCCTTCCACGGCGCGTCGTACCGCTTGGGGCCGATCAGGGAGAACACGTCGCCCTCCCGGCCGTCCTCGCGCACCAGCGTCGCGGTCAGCCCGACCCGCCGCCTGGCCTGCAGGTCGGCGGTCATCCGGAAGATCGGCGCGGGCAGCAGGTGCACCTCGTCGTAGACGACCAGCCCCCAGTCGCGGGCGTCGAACAGCTCCAGGTGGCGGTAGACGCCCTGCCTGCGGGTCGTCATCACCTGGTACGTGGCGATGGTGACCGGCCGGATCTCCTTCTTCGTCCCGGTGTACTCGCCGATCTCGTCCTCGGTCAGCGAGGTCCGCTTGAGCAGTTCCTGCTTCCACTGGTGGGCCGAGACCGTGTTGGTCACCAGGATCAGCGTGGTGGCCTTGGCCTGCGCCATCGCCGCCGCGCCCACGATCGTCTTTCCCGCCCCGCACGGGAGCACCACCACGCCCGAGCCGCCGTGCCAGAACGCCTCGGCGGCCTCGCGCTGGTAGGTGCGCAGCTCCCAGCCGTCCTCGGTGAGCTCGATCGGGTGGTGCTCGCCGTCGACGTACCCGGCCAGGTCCTCGGCGGGCCAGCCCAGCTTGAGCAGGAGCTGCTTGATGTTGCCGCGCTCGCTCGGGTGCACCGCCACGCCGTCGTCCAGGCGCTCGCCCAGCAGCGGCTGGATCTTCCTGGAGCGCAGCACCTCCTCCAGCACGGCCCTGTCGGTGCTGGTCAGGACGAGTCCGTGCACGGGATGCTTCTCCAGGCGGAGCCTGCCGTAGCGCGCCATCGTCTCGGCGACGTCGACCAGCAGCGCGTGCGGCACCGGGTAGCGGCTGTAGGCGATCAGGGCGTCGACCACCTGCTCGGCGTCGTGCCCGGCGGCCCGCGCGTTCCACAGCGCCAGGGGCGTGACCCGGTAGGTGTGCACGTGCTCGGGGGCGCGTTCCAGCTCGGCGAAGGGCGCGATCGCCTTGCGGCACTCCCCGGCCTTCTCGTGGTCGACCTCGAGGAGCAGGGTCTTGTCCGATTGGACGATCAATGGTCCGTCAGTCACAGACGTCTCCCTCGGTCACGGCGTGTCGCGGCGGTTCGGCTCATGGTCGCACCCGGCGGTCGTCCACCGGGCCGTCCCCTGCCCCACGTTCCCCGGGTGCAACGGGCGGGGACGCGTGGGCAGTCCCGCGCGGCCCGCCGATGCGAGCGATCTCACATCCCCGGCCGGCACGCGCGCGTTCACCACGTGCCCGGACACCGAGAGTACGGGGTCGCCGGGTGTGCGGGCACCGGGCGTGCGGGACCTGCCGGACACCCTGTGTCGCCGCGGCGGCCGGGGCCCGGCGGCGGCCCCGCCGGTCCCGGCACGATCAGGGACCGAACGCGTGGTTGAGCCCGGCGACGACGAAGACGACCGCCCCCAGGACGATCAGCCCGATGTTCACGCCGATGCCGATCCAGGCCCGTCTGAGCAGTTTCCCGGCCCCCCGCGTGTCGGTGTCGACCCTGCCCAGGGCGAGACCCGACAGGACGACGGCGACCAGCCCTCCGATGCTCAGGAAGAAGCTCAGCGAGAGCACGATGCCGACGACCATGGCGACGATCGCGTGCGTCCTGACGCCCTCGGTGGCACGGGACGTCCCGGGACCGTGGCCGGGCGCGTGGGGCTGCTCGACGTAACCCTGTCCGTACCCGTAGGGGGAGGGGGCGCTCTGCCCGTATCCGTGGAGGGAGGGATCCGCGTGATCGCGCCGGGTGTGGCCCGCGTACTCCCCGGCGGCGTGTCCCGCGTCGGGGTGGCCTCCGCCGTCGTGACCTCCGTTCCCCGGGCCCCCGCCGTGACCCGCGGCGGTGTGTCCTCCGCCGCCGTACCACCCGGTGTCGTGGTGGCCGCCGGTGTGGCCTTGGTCGGCGTACGTCCGGCCGCTGTACCCCAGGTCGTGGCCCCGAAGGGTGTGGTCCTCGCCGCCGAGATCCAGGCCGACGAGGGTGGGGGCGTCATGGTCCTGGTCGGTGTAGGCGGGATCGCCGTAGGCGGGGCCGGAGTAGGGGGAGCCGGTGCGGGCCGGGCCGTCCGGGGCCTGGTCGTCGTAGGGGGAGGCCCCGTGGCCGAAGGCCCCGGCGTGCCCGGACCCGGCGTGCCCGGACGGACGCCTCTGAGCGGACCGTTCCCGGTCGTGGGAAAGCCGGCCGTCGCCGGGGACCTGACCGGCACCCGTGCCGTAGGGGCTCTTCCAGTCGTCCGGATCGGTGCCGGGACCTTCGGAATGACCGCTGCTCACCGTGGATCTCTCGCTTCTGTGGAGCTCGGGACATCAACAGATATCACGATATGAGCCGTGAACCGTGTGCCAGGGACGAATGGGTCGGCCTCCGTTCCGGTGGCCGGATTCCGGACGAGGCCGGGAAGGCTCCGGCTCCCGGACGGCGACGTGCCTCGGCGGCCCGGCGGCCGGTCCCGGGGCGGTCCGTCCCGGGACCGACATTACCCCCTGGTCTTCCCCGGCACACCGGAGCCGTACGGTCGTTCCCGGTCCTCGGTGGAACGGGTGAGCGGCATGTCAGGCGATGTCGGCTATCCCAGTGATGCGATGCAGGGCGAAGCGGTGCACCGCCGCCCGCGTCTCGTCGTAGGCGGTGAGGTAGCCGCCCTCCATCCGGGCCGGTTCGAGGATCCGGCTGGTCGCGTTGCCCTGCGAGTCGAGATAGCCGATCCAGACCTGCGACCCCTGACGGATGGCCTCGCGCAGCGCGGTGATCGTGGCGGTGGCCGGGGAGCGCGGGATCTGGCCGTCGGGGGCGGCCACCGGGGGACGGCGGGCCAGGTGGGCGGCGTCCCCGGCGCGTACGGCACGGATGGCCGCCGCCACCACCTCGGCCTCCGGCCCGCCGAACATGACCGGTGAGCGGGCCGCGGGCACGCCCTCGGTCCGGCGGACGTCGAGCTGGGTGACGATCACGTCACCGTCGAGCGACTCCGCCGCGGGGGCGTACCCCATCGCGCGCAACGCGTCGACCAGCGCGGGCCTGGAGGACTTGGAGGCGATCACGGTGGGGGCGAGCCGCCGCAGCCGCAGCGGGATCGCCCGCTTGTCGGCCATGACCTCGTCCAGCAGCGAGGAGTCGTCGCACCGCACGTACGCGCTCGCCGTGCCGACGCGCATCCGGCCGTGCCGCCGGGCCACGTCGGCGATCAGGTAGCCGAGCGGCTGGGGCACGGGCGTGGTGGAGTGACGCTCCAGCATGGCGAGCAGCTCGTCGGCGCCCTGCCCCGCGTCCAGCGCCCGCCGGACCGACCGCTCGTCGAACCGGTAGACCGTGGCCCCGCCGGTGGACTCCACCTCGGCCGCCAGCGCCAGCCAGCGCCTCAGCTCCCCGGTGAGCGGCCCGGGGGCGACGGCGGTCAGGTCGGCCTGGAGGAGGACGTGGTCGAGCGGCTCGGGCAGCAGCGGGAGCAGCAACCGGGCCGCGGCGCAGGAGGCGGGGCCACCGGCGGTGCCCGCAGAGGCGCCGGAATCACCGGAGGCGTCGGGGAGCAGGGCGCGGCCGTGACCGGAGAGCGCCCCCAGCCCGGTGACGCCGAGCTGCTCGGCCTCCCGCAGCGTGAACTCCACCAGCTGGTCGCGGTGGCCGCCGCGGCGGCGCGGCTGCTCCCAGGCCAGGCGGTCGCGTACGGCCTCCGGCGTGGGCGCGACCCCCGGCGCGGAGGCGAGAACACCCAGGGTGGCGGCGCGGACCTCGGGCGCCGACGAGCGGCGCAGGTCGGGATGGAGGGCGTTGAGCAGCCGGTCACGCTCGTCCCGGTCGCCGATGACGCCCGGCAGCCGGTCCATGGCGAGCCACGTCGTGGCCAGCACCGCCCAGCGGTCCTCGGTAGCCTTCACCCGCCAGCCGTCGTAGCCGGGCGTGGGCATCCAGTCGCCGTCGACCGCGCCGCTCGCCGCCACCAGCCCCGCCGCGTACGCGACCTCGACGATGAGCCCCGTCACCCACTCGGGCAGGTCGAGCAGCGCGGCGGTCCGCTTGAGGTCGCGTACGGCCAGGCCGCCGCTGCGGAGCACGCCGGGCGGATCGGCGCTCCAGCGCTCGCACAATTCCTCCACCGCGCGGACGAAGGCGAACGCCTGCCCGGCCGCCGTGCGGTCGGCGAGCCCCTGGTCGCGCACGGTGCCCTCGGTCGCGGGCGGGAAGGGGGAGAGGTCGCGATGGACGCGGCCGCCTCGCAGGAACAGGGCGACCTCGCGGGGCAGCACCACGCTCTCCTCACCGGTGGCGGCCAGCAGCGCCCGGGAGAGCAACTGGTCGATCGGGGACTGCGCGGTGGCGGCGCGCACCTCGCGCCGCGCGTTCGGCACCCGGCCGCTGGCCGGACCCCAGGCCAGCTCGTTGAGCGCCGATCGGGCCTGCGGCGAGACCTCCTCGACCAGCCGTCCGACGACGCCCGGATCGGCGAGCAGCGCGGCCAGGGCCTCCTTGGTGTCGCCGTCCTCGCCCCCGGCGTCCCGCACCAGCTCGGCGAGGCGCTCGGCGGGGTGGTGCCGGAACGCCTCCACGGCGGGCGGGCCGAGCCCCGCCGGGCCGTCCATCACCTCGCGCACGCCGGGAGCCGTGGCCAGGGCCTTGTCGGGCCCGTAGACCAGCGCCATGGTGCGCAGCCGCTCGACCGTCTCCTTGAGCGCGCTCTGGAACGTCGTGTCGGCCACCCCGGGCAGGGCGCGGGCCATCTGGGCGCGGAGCGACCGGTAGGGCAGGGGGCCGGGGAGCACGGCCAGCGTCTCCACGACCGCCAGGGTGAACCGGTCGAGCCGGTCGAGGGCCCTTCCGATCGCGGACGGGCTGCTCGCCCGCCCGGCCAGCCCCTCCAGGTGGGCGGGCACGGGCGTGATGAGCTCGGGACGCACGGAGACGAGGGCCCGCAGCCGATCGTCGCTCCGGCCGCGCAGCCACTCGGTGAACTCCGTGCTCATTCCGCCAATGGTAGGAGGCTTGACCGACATCGCGCGGCCTGGGGGAATTCCGTGATCGTGTGAAGGACGCGAATCGATCACGTGATGCGCGGTGAATCGGGGAAGAACCCCTCCGGGGGAGGCGATCCCGAGAGAGGATGGTCAGTGTGATCGAGCGCGCCGACCAGCTCGTCCTGGACTATGTCAGCAAGGTGGCCGACGCCGCCCACGGAGTGCTGCCACCGAGGCGGCGGATCGACTTCATCGCGGGGCTGCGCAGGCGGATCGACGCCGAACGGGCGGGGAGGGACGACCCGGCCGTCGTGGCCGGGGTGCTGGCCGGGTTCGGCGATCCCGTCGAGCTGGTGGGCCGGGAGCTGCGCCGGCTGGGTGAGGAGGAGGCGTCCCGGCCGTCCGGGACGACGTCCGGTGCGGCGGACGCTTCCGGGGTGGCCGGTGCCTCCGGTCCGGCCGCTGCCTCCGGCGTGGTGGGTGCTTCCGGCGTGTCCGCGCACGCCTCGTCCGCCCAGGCTCCGCCCGCTCGGCTTCCGTCCGCCCGGGTATCGCCCGTCCCCACCTCCACCACCGTGACCGCCTCCGAGTCCGGCTCCGCCTCTGCTTCCGAGCCCGCCTCCGAGTCCGCCTCGGCGGTCTCGGTGTCGCCGGTGCCCGTGCCGCGGCCTTCGGCGCCGTCCGAGTCGCCTCTCGCCGCGCCGACGCCCGGCGACCCCCACGACTCTCCCGGCTCCCGTGGCTCCGGCGATCCCCCTGTCCCCGGCGACCCCGGCGACCCCGGCGATCCCGGCGGGTCCCGGAACCCCGGCGGCGCCGGCGAGGCCGGCGTCCCCGCTCCCCGTCGGCCGGTACGCGGCCACCCCTACGCCCCGATGCCCTCCTCGGAGTCCGAGGACTCCCCGGACCGGCGGGCCGCGGAGGCGGAGTGGGAGGACGAGGTGGAAGGGGACCCGCCGACCGAGGAGATCCCACCCGTGCGGGACGAGCCCATGCAGGACGAGCTCGTGTGGCGCGGGCCCGTGCGGGACCGGTCCGTGCCGGACCCGCTCGCGCCGCCCGCCCCCCTCGCGCCGCCCGCCCCGGCCCCTCCGGCGCCGCCCGTGCCCGACCCCCTCGCGCCGTTCCCGCCGGATCCCCTCGCCCCCGTCGTACCGGGGCCGGAGACGCGCCGGACGCCGACGGGGACCGAGGAGGGGCGGGAGTCACCGGGGAGGACGCCGGAGGCCGGGCGGAAGGAGCCGGGGGAGCCGTCGGAACCGTCAGGGGTGTCAGGGGAGGGGGACGTGCCCGGCGGGCCGGCCGGACCGCCGGTGAAGGCGCCCGGGAACGGGCCCGGTGGCGCCGGGATCCGGCCGGACATGCCGCCCGGCGTGGCCAGGGGCATCCGGGAGGCGGAGGAGCGGCTGGCCAAAAGGCAGGCGCGCGGCCGTCCCGGCCTGCTGCGCCGCAACCGTCCGCCCCGATCGCGCGAGGACATCACACCGGGCACGCAGGACGCCCGGACGATCCTGCTGAGCCACCACCGCGAGACGATCGGCATGGCCCTGCTCACCCTTGCGGGGCTGCTGATCCCGTTCCCGTTCGCCACGATCGCGATCTTCACCGTCCCGGTTCTGGTCTGGGCCGTGGGTGCGCTCGTGGTCGTCGCCTGCCAGGCGTGGACCCCCTCCGACAAGGTGGTCGGGATCGCCTCCCCGATGCTGAGCTACACCCTGGGCGGCGGCCTGGTCGCCCTCGTCCGCGCCAGGGAGGACCTCGGCAGGGTGGTGGAGGAGTTCTTCACCATCAGCGGGCTCATGTTCCTGCTGGGTACGGCGTGGGGTGTCTTCTGGCTGACCTACCGCCTGCTCAACCCGGTGATCCAGCCGGGCAGGGGACACCGGTGACCCCGCCCAGTCCGTGGCCCACCGCTCAGACGACGCTCCGGGCCGCCGGGCGGGGCAGCAGGCCGAGCGCGAGGCGTACCCAGGCGGAGACGAAGCGATCGCGCTCCGCCCGGCCGGGGGGCTCGCCCACGGTCTCCTGGAACAGCTGGTAGTGCACGACCGCCCCGCCGAGCACGGCCCCGATGGCCTGCCAGTCGGCCTCCACCCCGGCGTACTCGGGCTGGGCGCGGAACCACGTGGTGATCGCGTCGAACATGGGCTGCAGGAGACCCTCGCGCACGGTCGCGACCAGCTCGGGGAACTGGCTCAGGTCGCGGAAGAAGACGCGGGTCAGCTCCCGCTCCTCGCGGACCTTGGCCAGGCCCGCCCTGCACAGGTGTGCCAGCCGCTCCTCGATACCGGTCGAGGTGTCGACGACGCCGAACTCGGCGAGGGTCTCGGCGATCTGCACCCGCGTCCGGGCGGCGTGCTCGTTCATCGCCGCCGCCAGGACCTCGTACTTGGACTTGAAGTGGCGGTAGAGCCCTCCGGCGCCCGGCGACAGCCCCGAGGCGGCCTCGATCTCGGCCACCGAGGTCGCCGCGTAGCCTCGTTCGGCGAACAGGCGCAGGGACTCGTCGATGATCCGCTCGCGCGTCGATCTGGTCATTCTCTGCCGATACCTCCACGGTGACCTTATCCAGTGCCGAGCGCACCGGATCGCGCCGCGCCGGGCGTGCCCGGGGTGAGCGGCCGGCGGGACGGTCGTGTCCGGCAGGGCGCGCCCGCGTCCGGCCGGGTGAGCTCACGTCCGACGGGACGGGCTCGCGTCCGACGGAACGGACGATCATGGATTCGCCGGAGGGGCGCCCGTGGAACCCCCGGAAGGGTGTCATCCGCCTTCGGGATAAGTAAACCCTTTTCCGAAGGGCGACGCGGCGGGGCGCGGTGACGGCAGGATTTGATTGGCCATGTTTAAGGCTATTTGGCATTCTTTGAGGGCTTATCAGAGAACCATCTCCGTGTAGTCGAGAAGGAGCGGTGAGTGACCCCATGAACCCCGTGGACCCCGTGAACCCGGTGAACCCGGTGAACCCGGTGAACCCGATGAACCCGATGAACTCGGTGGGGTTCGACCTCGATCTGACGCTCGCGGACACGCGTGCCGGCATCTCCGCGACCTTCGACGAGGTGGCGGTGCGCACCGGTGTCCGCATCGACACCGCCGCCGTGCTGTCCAGGCTGGGGCCGCCGCTGGAGTGGGAGCTGGCCCACTGGATGCCCGCGGAGGAGGTCCCCGCCGTCGCCGATCTCTACCGGCGGCTGTACGCGTCGATCGCCGTCCCCGTCACCACGCTCATGCCCGGTGCCCGCGAGGCGGTGCTGGCCGTGCGGCGGGCGGGCGGCAGGGTCATCGTGGTGACGGCGAAGAACGTCCGCGACGCGACGCGCACGGTCGAGTTCCTCGGCCTGGAGGTGGACGAGGTCGCCGGATCGCTCTTCGGGACGGCCAAGGGAACGGCCCTCGCGGCGTTCGGCGCCGACGCCTACGTGGGAGATCACGTCGCGGACGTCGACGCGGCGCGGGCGGGGGGTGCCTTCAGCGTGGCGGTGGCGACGGGTCCCTGCTCGAAGGGTGAGTTGCGCGACCACGGAGCCGACGTGGTCCTGGGTGACCTGACCGAGTTCGCCGAATGGTTCGAAGGCTGGAGAACCATACGCGTTCCCGCATAATTCGGGGCTCGATATACGGTCGCTCCCGGCGCCCGCTGGGCATAACCTACTTCCATTCCTTTTCACGACAGTCTGAACGAGGTCACCCCTGTGCCGAGTGGCAAGGTCAAGTGGTACGACGCCGACAAGGGATTCGGCTTCCTCACCCGCGACGACGGCGGCGAGGTCTTCGTGCATTCTTCCGCGCTGCCCTCCGGCGTGGACTCCCTCAAGCCGGGCCAGAAGGTCGAGTTCGGCGTGGCCGAGGGGCGCCGCGGCCAGCAGGCCCTGTCGGTCCGAGTGATCGACCAGCCTCCAACGCTCGCGAAGACCGCCAAGCCCAAGGGCAAGCGCAAGAAGCCCGACGAGATGGTCGTCATCGTGGAGGACCTGATCAAGCTTCTCGACACGGTCTCCACGTCGTACCAGAAGGGCAAGCAGCCCGAGGCCGCGCACGCGAAGAAGATCGCTGCCGTCCTGCGGGCCGTGGCCGACGACCTGGACGACTGACCTCCGGCCGTCCCCCCGGACCACGGCCGACCGGTCACCCGGTCGGCCGTGGCGCGACCGGCCCGGACCGGGCGCGACCGCGGCCGGGCCCGGTCCGGTCGTGGTTCAGCCGTGGGGGTTGGTCAGCGGCCTGGTCCGCTTCTCGGTGGGGGGATCCGTGTGCCGCACCACCGCGGTGGTCGTCCCCGCCGGTCGCGGCCTGCCCCACGCGTCCTGGTGGGCGGAACGCCCCGAGTGCGTGGAGCCGTCCCCGTCCCGGGCGTCGTCCGGCGCGGACGCCGCCGAGGACGAGCCCCGGGCCGCCTCCACCCTGGCCTCCACCTCGCGGACCCGTCCGCGGCGCCGGACCAGCAGCCAGCCGAGCGAGCCCGCCAGCCCCACGGCCATCGCGGCGAGCCCGGCCGACCCGGGGGCGAACAGCGAGAGCCAGAGCCCGACCAGGCCGCCCAGCACCCAGGCGATCTGCAGGAAGGCCTCCACCACGCCGAACGTGGAGGAGCGCACCTCCTCGCCGATCTCACGCTGCACGATCGCGTCCAGCGCGAGCTTGCCGAGCCCCTGGGCGAACGCCGCCACCAGGGCGACGGCGACCGCGCTCCACATCCGGAAGACGACCGCGGCCAGCACGGTGATCGCGGTCGTCACCGCCAGCGTGGCCAGCACGATGACCTGCGGGGAGTGGTTGCGCACCCAGGAGGCCACCGCCGTGCCCGCCAGCCCGCCGGCCCCGGCGGCCACGGCCAGCGCGGCGATCGCCGCCGTCGGCGGCAGGCCGGGCAGGTTCCTGTCCTGGACCAGGAAGAGCAGGTAGAACAGCAGGAAACCGGAGTAGACGCGGACGGCCACGTTGGCGTACATCGCCTCGGCCACCACCGGGCCCACGTTGAGCATGGTCCGCCAGCGGTGCGGCCGGTCCTCCCCCTCCTCGTCCAGGCCCTCCAGGTCGGGGGAGTCGACGTGCCGGGGGAGCCGTACGGCCAGCACGCCCTGGAGCAGGAAGAGCACGGTCGCCCCGCGCAGCACCCACTCGGCGCCCAGCCAGGCACTGGTGCCGGCGCCGATCGGCACCGCGACCCCCGCCGCGACCAGCGCGAACAGGGCGACCCTCGCGTTGGCGGTCACCAGCGCGATGTCGGCGGGCAGCACGCTCGGCATGATCGCCGCCCGGGAGACGTTGTAGGCCTTGGACAGCACCAGCACGGCCAGCGCCGCGGGGAAGATCGTGAAGACGTCGCCGGGGACGATCGCCGCCGCCATCGCGAAGCAGAGCAGGC
This sequence comes from Streptosporangium sp. NPDC023615, assembly GCF_040640155.1. Lineage (NCBI taxonomy): Bacteria > Bacillati > Actinomycetota > Actinomycetes > Streptosporangiales > Streptosporangiaceae > Streptosporangium > Streptosporangium sp. NPDC023615. The sequence continues at coordinate 28,484 of NZ_JBFABE010000049.1, read as the reverse complement.
CACGGCCGAAGAGGGTGCCCGCCATCACGAAGCGCCGCCCGGAGCGGAACCGGTCGAGGACCGGGCCGACGAACGGCGCGACCACCACGAACGGGATCATCGTGATCAGCAGGTAGAGCGCGACCTGGCCGCGTGCCTCGTTGACCGGGAGCTTGAACAGCGTCCCGGCCAGGGCCGCGGTGACCAGGGCGTCGCCCGCGCTGTGCGCCGCGGTCAACTCGATCAGCTGGCCCAGCCCGGTGCGGCCCGCGCCCTGGGCGTGGGTCAGCCGGCGCGCGGCCTGCCCCGCCCGGCGGGTGCCGCCGACCGCGCCCCGGCCCGCCCGCGCCGCCGTGCGGCCGGTACTCCTGCCCGCGCGCACGCTCGCCCGGCCCGCGGCGGAGACCGACCGGCCCACCTGCCGGGAGGCCTCGCCCGCCGCCTGCCGCACCCGCTCCCACCCCGCTGCCACGTATCCAGTCATACCCGAAGGGCGCGTGAGTTGTCCGGTGCGGTTGGTCACTCGCCGGATGATCGGCGGTCCGCGGTGCCGTTCGCTCCGGTCATGGGTGAGAATGAACTGTGAGTGAGCGCAGCGAGCGAGCCAGTAGGGACAGCAGCCGTCGTGCTGCGAGGCTGACGGGAGACGACTCGTGAGCCGGACTCGATCCCGCGCCGTGGTCCCGGACCAGGCGTGCGTCGCGGCCGTCGACCTGGCCCGCGCGGCGGTGGAGGAGAACGTCAAGCCCGAGCAGGTGGGCGACCACCTCGGGGTGGAGGGCGAGGGCGACCGCGTGGTCACCCACTACTTCGCCTGTCTCGACCGCGCCTACCGGGGCTGGCGCTGGGCCGTCACCGTGGCCCGTGCCTCCCGGGCGCGCAACGTGACGGTCAGCGAGGTCGTGCTGCTGCCCGGGGCGGGCGCGTTGATGCCGCCGCAGTGGGTGCCGTGGAGCGACCGGCTCCTGCCCGGCGACCTCGGCGTGGGCGACCTGCTGCCCACCTCCGACGACGACGATCGGCTCGCGCCAGGTTTCACCGAGACCACGGACGAGACCGACCACCAGATGATCTTCGAGTACGGTCTCGGCCGGGCCCGGGTGCTCTCCCCGATCGGCCGTGACCGCGCCGTGCGCCGCTGGCACTCCGGCGAGTCCGGGCCGCACACCCCGCTCGCGCACGCCGCTCCGGCCCAGTGCTCCACCTGCGGTTTCTACTGGCCGCTCGCGGGCGCGCTGCGTACCGGCTTCGGCGTCTGCGCCAACGAGTACGCCCCCGACGACGGGCGGGTGGTCGCCGCCGACCACGGGTGCGGCGCGCACTCCGAGGCCGCGGTGCTGCCGCACCAGGTCGAGCCCGCCTCGCCGATCCTCGACGATCTCTCCTACGACACCGCCGAGAACCCGGAGAACGGACCGGAGCCGGATCTGGCCGGTTCCGTGGACGAGACCGCCTCCGAGCCGCTCGGCCACTCCTGATCCGGCGACCCCGGGTCGCCGGGTGACCCGGCGGCCCGTGACGCCTCCTCCCGGCGTCCCCTTCCGGGCCGCCGCACCGGCGACCGGTTCTGTCGCCGGCGGCCGGTACGCTCCCGGGGTGTCCGGGCCGCCCTTTCCGTCGCGGGGCGCCGGGATCGGGCTCCGGGCGGTGCGGCGCACACCCCCGGACGGCCGGACGACCGGACGTGAGAGACGGCCCACGGGGCCCTGACCTTTGGAAGCATCGCCTTGACTGACATCTTCGGTACCGAACGTCTGCGCTCGGCCGTCCTGGCCGCCTGGACGGCCTCGCCCGCGCGTTTCCGCGAGGACGCCAACGCCGAGGAGGACTTCGCGCTCGGCGGCTACCGTGACCGGCTGATCGTCGAGCTCGCCCAGAACGCCGCGGACGCGGCGCTGCGCGCGGGCGTTCCCGGGCGGCTCCGCCTCTCGCTGCGCGAGGGCGTGCTCTCGGCCGCCAACACCGGCGCCCCGGTGGACGAGGCCGGGATCGAGGGCCTGTCCACGCTGCGCGTCTCGGCCAAGCGGGACGAGACCCGCGCGGCCGGGCGCTTCGGCGTCGGGTTCGCGGCCGTGGTGTCGGTCTGCGACGAGCCGGTGATCGGCTCCCTCGGCTCCGGGGTCGTGCGCTGGTCCCGTGACCAGACCGCCGCCCTGGTGGCGGCCGAGCCCGCGCTGGCCAAGGAGCTCGCCGAGCGCGGCGGGCACGTCCCGCTGCTGCGCCTGCCCTTCCCCGCGGGCCCGGTCGAGATCCCCGCCGGGTTCGACACGCTCGTACGGCTGCCGCTCCGCGACGAGGCCGCCGAGGACGCCGTCCGCGCGATGCTCCGCCAGACCAGCCCCGCGCTGCTGCTGGGCCTGCCCGCGCTGGAGTCGATCGAGGTCGACGTGGACGGGGAGACCAGGACGGTCACCGCGGAGGGCTGGAAGGTCGTCTCCGCCTCGGGGCGGTTCACCCCCGAGCAGGTGACCGAGCTCTTCGCCGACCGCCCGACCGAGGAGCGCTCCCGGCCGCACTGGCTGGTGCGCTGGGCGGTGCCCGTCGCCGCTCCCGGGCCCGCCACCGGTTCCGGCTCCGGCGCGGCGGGCGGGGAGCCGATGCCGCTGCCCGCCCTGGTGCCGCCGGTGGTACACGCGCCCACGCCGAGCGACGAGCCGCTGGACCTGCCCGCGCTGCTGATCGCCTCGTTCCCGATGGCCACCGACCGCCGGCACGTGGCGCCGGGGCCGCTGGCCGACTTCCTGGTCGAGCGCGCGGCCGACACGTACCTGGAGCTCCTCGCGGAGCTGCCCCGTACGCCCAGGCTGCTCGACCTCGTCCCCGGCCTGATGGGCAAGGGCGAGCTCGACGCCCGCATCCGCCGTGCCGTCCTGCGCAGACTCCCGGACGCGCCGCTTCTCCCCGCCCTCTCCCCGCCCGCGGACCCCGCGAGCTCCCCGGACTCCGCCCTGCTCGCGGACTTCGGCCTCACCGACCCCGGCGTGTCCGCGGCCGAGACCGGGCCTACGTCCAGGCCCGCGTCCGGGGGCGCCTTCGGGGGCGCCGCCGGGGGCGCGGCCCCGGCCGCCTCGCACGCCCCCTCCGGAGCCGCGCCCGCCGGCTCGCCGGTCCCCGGGGAGGGCCTGGTCGTCTCCGGGCGGCAGGCCTCCGTGGTGGCGGCGCCCGCGGAGCTGCTGGACAGGGTCGCCCCCATGATCCCCGGGCTGCTGCCCGCGGGGTGGCCGTCCCGGCATCCGGCGATCACCGCCCTCGGGGTCAGGAGGGTGCAGCTCTCCGACATCGTGGACATGCTCTCCGGTGACGCCGTCAAGGACAGGGACCCGGCCTGGTGGCGGTCGCTGTACGAGGTGCTGCCCGCCGACGACCCCGAGGCGCTCGGCGCGCTGCCGGTCCCGCTCGCCGACGGCCGCCTGGTCAGGGGGCCGCGCGGCACCCTGCTGCTCGCCGGCGGCGCCGGTGGCGCCGGTGGCGCGGCACTGGACCCGGCCGTCCTGGCCCCCCTGGGGCTGCGCGTGGTGCACCCGGACGCCGCCCACCCGCTCCTGCTGCGGCTCGGCGCGGGCGAGGCCACCCCCCGTACGGTCCTGGAGGATCCGCTGACCCGCTCCGCCGTGTCGGAGTCCCTGGACAGTCCCGACCCCGAGCCGGTGGGCCGGGCGGTGCTCGCGCTGGTCGACGCCGCCGGGCTGGCCCCCGGTGACGCGCCCTGGCTGGCGGAGCTGGCGCTGCGCGGTGCCGACGGAGAGCTGTACCCGGCGGGTGAGCTGCTGCTGGCCGACGGCTCGCTGGCCGGGCTGCTCGACGAGGAGACGCACTTCGGCACGGCCGCGCCCGAGCTGGTGGAGCGGTACGGTCCCCGGGTGCTCGCCGCGACCGGGGTGCTCGACGGCTTCGCGGTGGTCAACGACGCCGACGTCATGATCGACCCGGACGAGTGCGACCACGACCTGGACCGCGAGGACGAGTGGCTGGAGACCGTCCTCGACCTGCTGCCCGAGATGGACGTCCCGCCGGTCGCCCGGGAGTTCTCGGCCGTACGCGACCTGGAGTACGTCGCCGACTGGCCGGCCGCCCTGGCGCTGCTGTCGCGCCCGCCGCTCCGCTCGGTCCTGCACCCCCTGCGGGTCCTGGTGGCGGGGGAGGTCGTGGAGGTGCCCTCCTACACCGCGTGGTGGCTCTCCACGCACCCGGTGCTGGGCGGCAGGCGCCCCACCCAGCTCAGGCTCCCCGCCGGCGACCCGCTGCTCTTCGGCCTGTACGGGGACGCCCCGCCGCTCGTCGACGAGGCCGCGCTGGCGATGATCGGCGTCCGCAGCACCCTGGCCGACCTGCTCGCCTCGCACGGCGGGCCCGACGAACTGCTCGACCTGCTCGGCGATCCGTCCGTGGAGGTCGACCGCGCCCAGCTCCGCTCCCTGTGGGTGGCGCTCGCCGCCGTCGACCCCTCCCGCGTCGCGCCCCCGCGCTCGATCCGCGCCGTCCTGGAGGGCGAGGTCGTCGTGGTGGACGCCGAGGACGGCCGCCCGCTCCCCTCCGGCTCGGATCCCGGTTCCGGTTCCGTCTCGGGTCCGGGTCCCGGCCGGGGGGACGGGGCCGGTCCGGCGGGGGAGCCGGTCGTGGTCGAGGCGCCGGACCTGCTGCCGCTCGTCGCGACCAGGCCGCTCGTCCTGGCCCCGTTCGACCTGGCCGAGGCCCTGTCGGAGCTGCTCGACCTGCCGCTGGCGGGGGAGGAGGCCGCGGGTGAGGTGACGTCCTCGGGCGAGACCCGCGAGGTCCCGCCCGCGGTGCGGTCGCTGCTGCCGGGCGCGCCCGCGAGCTACGTGGAGCACGAGAGGCTGCTGGTGGACGGCGTCCCCGCCGCCTGGCGGTTCTTCGAGGGCACGGTGCACGCCTCGGGTGTGGAGGGCCTGGCGCGGGGGCTCGCCTGGGCGTCCGGCCAGTGGGGTGACCGGCTCGCGGTGGCGGCGCTGCTCAGGGACCCGGCGGCGGTGCCGCTGCTGCTGGCCGAGGCCGACCTGGACAGCTGGACCGCCTCCACCTAGCGGCCGGCGGGGCCGGACGGCTCCGGCACCGGCTCCGTGGGGCTCTGCGGGACTCCGCGGGACTCCGCGGGACTCTGTGGGGCTCCGCGGGGCTCCGCGGGATCGCCGCGGCGGTGCCGCGGAGCCCGGCGGGACCGGGCGGTCCTACAGGATCGCCGTGGTCGGCTCGATCGGTTCCTCGGACGAGGGCGGCCGGCGGCGGTCACGGCGGCGTACGAACCACATGCCGAACAGGCCGCCGCAGATGCCCGAGACGCACGTCCAGATCCACCAGCGCTGCCCGGGGTCGGGCTGCACGACCAGGAGCACGATCAGGGCGACGGCCCACAGGACCGTGCCCACGAGGATCGTGAGCGTGTCGTTGGTCCTCAACGGCTGCAGCTCCGGAGGGTGTGGCTGGTTCACGCCATCCAGACTAGGTGATGGCATCTCACTGTTCGCAAAACGGATTACGTCAAGGCGCGAATCCGTCTCGAAACCATCACCATCGGTGGCCGGTACTTCCCTGAAGGGGAGGTGAATGTCACTCTGCGTGAGTGAAAGATGTCCTACCTTCCCGAAGCAGTGGACTTGACCGTTTCTTTTTCATCTCCGACCGGGGTTCCACGGTGGGCCGGGAGGTGCGCGGCGGGTTCGCCACGTTCTTCACGATGGCCTACATCGTCGTGCTCAACCCCTTGATCATCGCGACCGTGAAGGACGCCGAGGGACAGTTCATCGGCGACGGGAGCACGCCGAACATCCCGCTCGTCGCGGCCGGCACCGCCCTGGTGGCGGGTCTGCTCAGCATCCTGATGGGGGTCATCGGCAAGGTCCCCTTCGCGATGGCCGCCGGTCTCGGCCTGAACGCTTTCGTCACCTACGGCATCGCCTCCCAGATGTCCTGGGAGTCGGCGATGGGGCTGGTGTTCCTGGAAGGCGTGATCATCGCGTTCCTGGTGCTCACCGGGTTCCGTACCGCCGTGTTCAACGCCATCCCACCCCAGCTCAAGACCGCGATCAGCGTCGGCATCGGCCTGTTCATCGCCCTGATCGGCTTCGTGGACGCCGGTTTCGTCCGGCGCGTGGCGGCCGGGCCGCCGCTGGAGCTGGGCATCGCCGGCTCGCTGGCGAGCTGGCCCATCTTCGTCTTCGTCTTCGGCCTGCTGCTGATCGTGGTGCTGGTGGCGCGCAGGACCAGGGGTGCCATCCTGATCGGCATCCTGGCCACCACCGTCCTCGCCATCGTCGTGGAGGCGGTCGCCAAGGTCGGGGCCTCGACGGTGCCGGGCCGGCCCCCCAACCCGTCGGGCTGGCAGCTCGTCGTCCCCCGGCTGCCCGAGCAGGTCTTCGGGTTCAACAACCCGCTGGTGCTGTTCCGGGAGTTCGACCCCTTCGGCGCCTTCGGCTCCGTCTCGGCCATCCTGGCGCTGCTGCTCATCTTCAGCCTGCTGATCACCGACTTCTTCGACACCATGGGCACGATCGTGGGCGTCGGCGGACAGGCCGGGCTGCTGCGCGCGGACGGCAGCCTGCCCAGGACGCGGGAGATCCTCCTCGTCGACTCGATCGGCGCGGCGGCCGGAGGCGCGGCCTCGGTCTCCTCCAACACCACCTACATCGAGTCGGCCGCCGGCGTGGGCGAGGGCGCGCGCACCGGCCTGGCCAGCGTCGTCACCGGCGTGCTCTTCCTGCTGGCGATCTTCATCTCGCCACTCGTCGCGGTGGTCCCGTACGAGGCGGCCGCGCCCGCTCTGGTCGTGGTCGGCTTCCTGATGATGACCGCCATCCGTGAGATCGACTTCAGCGACTACGGGATCGCCATCCCGGCGTTCCTGACGATCGTCCTCATGCCGTTCACGTACTCGATCGCGACCGGTATCGGGGCGGGCTTCGTCACCTACGTGCTGATCAAGGCCGTCACGGGCAGGGCCCGCGAGGTCCACCCGCTGATGTGGATCGTCGCGGGGCTGTTCGTGATCTACTTCGCCCTCGGCCCGATCAGGACGCTGCTCAACCTCGCCTGAGCGGTGCCCCGGAGGCCGTCACGGCGACGATGAGGACCGTCATGGTGACCGGTGGAGGCCGTCACGGCGACGGTGGAGACGATCGCCGTGACGGTCTTCGTCCGCGCCGGGGACCGATCACCCTGACGGCCCCCGTTCGCGCAGGACCGACGATCGTCCCTCGCTCACCTCCCGCGTCCGCGGTAGGCGGTGAGCACCCGCAGGGCCCGCAGCGTCTCGACCCCCCGGTACTCGAGGGTGGCGGCCGCGCCCGGCGGCTCCCAGGTGATGGCCCATCCCCCGTCCGGCTGCTGGTCGTTCACCAGGCGGTCGAGGTGGCCCTCGATCACGTCGTCGGCGAACAGGCGGCGCCAGCGGCTGCCGGGGGTGGGGGCCAGGTGCAGCGGGGTGACGCCGTAGGACGGGTCCGCGGGGTCGGCCCGGTACCACGTCAGCTCGGGGAGCCACGCCCCCACCCGCTCGGCGACGGCCTCGGCCCGATCGCGATCGGGGACGTGCTCGAGGAACACCATCGTCTCGGACATGGCGTGGGCGTCGCCGGGAAAGCCCTTCTCCAGCGCCGCCCAGCACCGGTCGGTGGCCCGGGTGAGCCAGGGATGGTCCACCTTCATCAGGTGGAGCAGCCCGGCCAGGCCCGCGGTGGGGTTCAGGCCCGGCGCGTACGTCCAGTCGGACCAGTGCCCGGCCCTCGGGTAACCCTCCATGACCGGCAGGGACAGGGACACCGCCCCGTCCGGCGCGCTGACCGTCACCAGCCAGTCGCACGCGCGCGTGACCAGGTCCCCGTCGGGCGGGCAGCCGGCGGCCGCCAGCGCCTGGAAGGCGGCCTCCACGTCGATGGGCAGGCTGTCGGGACAGCGCTTGTCGGGTTCGAGGCCGTGGCCGAAGCCGCCGTCGGGGTTCCGGTAGCCGCGCAGGGAGTCGATGACCCCGTCGGCGGGCGCTCCCTCGAAGAGGGTGGCGAACAGCCGCCGTTCGAGCAGGCGTCCCTCGCGGAGGATGAAATCCCGGGCGGCGTCGAAGATGTCGTCACGCATGACGCCCATACTGGCCCGGGGCGGGACCGGCCGTCTTGAACGAATCGGACACGTGCCACCCCGGGCCGGGTGATCCGGCCGGGGCCGGGGCCGGGGTCAGGCGACGAAGTCGCTGCCCATCTTGATCTCCTCGTTGCCGATGAGCAGGTGGTAGTGGGTGCGCACGCCCTGCTCGACACGGACCTTGAAGGCCCTGCCGTCGGGAAGGGTGCCGTCCAGGTGGTCGCCGAGGAACGTCGTCTCGGCGTCCTGGGCCTGACCGTCGACGAACAGGCGGTGATGGTTGCCGACCCCGCGGCCGGTCTTGCTCTCCACGGCGATGGTGTGCCCGTCGTAGACCATTTCGGCGCGTCCCTGGAAGAGCGTCTCCTTGATTCCCATATCGATCATCCTTTCCCGTTCTGCGGAAGTGGCCGGGCGGCTACCCCGCAGCCGGGGAAGGTAACCGGCCGAGCGGGAGGCGCCCCGGGGTGAACCGGCCGGGACGGTCCGGGACGGCCTTGTCGGGACGGTCTCCTCGGGCGGTTTCCTCCGGGGGGCGCGTCCCGGGAGTGGAGGCCGGGCCGCCGGGGTGGCGGGTGCTCCGGGGCGAAGGTTTGGCGAACCCTCACCCGTCTGGGACGCTGTACGGCCCGCGCCGAGCAGTGCCCCCTGGAGGGAATCCCGTGCATCCCTATATAGTTAGCGAAGGTAATGACTTATGCTAACGAATCTTCCCAGGAAGGACCGCGTCGCCAGCCTGCGCAGCGACGCCGGTCTGGCTTCGGCGCTGCGCGTGTCCCTGGCACGGCTGACCAGACGCCTGCGCAGGCAGGCCGCGGTGCACTCGCTGACGCCCACGCAGCTCGCGACGCTCGCCACGGTGGAGCGAAACTCCGGGATAACCCCCGGCGAGCTGGCCGACCTCGAGAAGGTGCAGCCGCCCTCGATGACCCGCGTGATCGCCGCGCTGGCCGACCGGGGGCTGGTGTCGCGTACGCCGCACCCGACCGACCGGCGTCAGGTGAGCGTGAGCGTGACCGAGGAGGGCTCGACCCTGCTCGGGGAGGAACGGCGGCTCAAGGACGCCTGGTTGACGCAGCGCCTGAAGGAGCTGACCCCCGAGGAGAGGGCCACGCTCCGGCAGGCGGCTCCGATACTGGAGAAGCTCAGCCGGATCTAGCCGACCCCGAGGAACCGGCGGGCCCACCGGCCCCGGCCGCCACGACCGCCGCCACGGCACCCACGGCACCCACGGCCGCCCCGGTGACCCCGGGCGCCACGTCGGCGGGCGGGAACCGGACGACCCGGAACGGGACCGCCCAGGCCGCGGACGCGCCCGGGACACGGGGCGGGATGTTCCGCTCCCTGCGCATCCACAACTACCGGCTGTTCGCCGCCGGAGGCGTGGTCTCCAACGTCGGCACCTGGATGCAGCGCACCGCTCAGGACTGGCTGGTGCTCGACCTGACGAACGGCAACGCCACCGCGCTGGGCGTGACCGTCGCGCTGCAGTTCCTGCCGCTGATGCTGTTCGGGCTGTGGGGCGGCGTGCTGGCCGACCGCTACCCCAAGCGGCGCCTGCTGCTGGTCGCCCAGTCCCTCATGGGCCTGCTGGCGCTCACCATGGGCGTGCTCACGGTGACCGGCTCGGCGCAGGTCTGGCAGGTGTACGTGATGGCGTTCTCGGTCGGCCTGCTGGCCTGCGTCGAGGTCCCGACCCGCCAGGCGTTCGTCGTCGAGATCGTCGGCCGCGAGGACCTGCCGAACGCGATCGCGCTGAACTCGTCCAGCTTCAACCTCGCCCGCGTGGTCGGCCCGGCCGTCGCCGGCGTCCTGATCCACGCGCTCGGCGGCACCGGCCCCATCTTCATGATCAACGCGCTCTCGTTCGTCGCCGTGATCAGCGGCCTGCTGCTGATGCGCACCCGCGAGCTGACCGCGTCCGAGCCGGTGCCCAGGGGCAAGGGGCAGCTCCGCGAGGGGGTGCGGTACGTCATGGGCCGGCCCGAGCTGCTCATGCCGATCCTGCTGCTCGGCTTCGTCTCGCTGTTCACCCAGTCGTTCTCGATGTCGATCGCGCTCATGTCCAGGGAGGTCTTCCGGGCGGGCGCGTCCTCGTTCGGCATCGCCTCCAGCATGTTCGCGGTGGGCGCGCTGGCCGGGGGGCTGATGGCGGCGCGCAGGGTGCGACCCAGCAGGCGGCTGCTGATCGCCGGGGCCGTCTCGTTCGGCCTGTTCCAGATCGCCAGCGGACTGGCCCCCTGGTACCCCCTCTACCTGGTGCTGCTGGTGCCCGCCGGAATAGCGTTGATCTCGGTGAACACCGCTGCCAACGCCAGCGTGCAGATGGCCACCTCGCCGGAGATGCGTGGCCGGGTGATGGGCATCTACGTGCTCGTCTTCACCGGTGGCGCCCCGCTGGGCGCGCCACTGCTCGGCTGGATCTCCGAGCTGGGCGGCCCCCGCGCCGGGGTCACGGTGGGCGGGACGCTCACCCTCGTGGGCGTCGGCGCGGCGATGCTACTGACGAAGGTGATCAGCAGGAGGTCCCGTGCGGCTGTTCGTGGGGTTGACGCCACCACCGCCGGTGCGTGACGAACTCGTCCGCGCGCTGGAGTCCTCCCGGGCGTGGTGGCCCGTGCTCCGCCGGGTGGACCCGGTGAACTGGCACGTGACGCTGTCGTTCCTGGGAGAGGTGCCCGACGGGGCGCTGCCCGGGCTGCGGTCGCGGCTCGGTGACGCCGTCGCGGGCCACGAGCCGATGACGCTGTCGTTCACCGGCGCCGGCGCGTTCCCGTCGGCGGACGGGGCACGGGTCTTCTGGACCGGGGTGGACGGCGACCGCTCACGGCTCGCACGCCTGGCCGCATCCGTGGAGGACGCGGCTCAGGTGGATCACGGGTCTCGGGTGGATCGCGACCCTCGCGACCCTCACGGGGCCGGAGCGGGGCTGGTCGGGTCCGGAGCGGGGCTGGACGGGTCCGCGGGCGCCGGAGCGGGCGGGAAAGCGGGGCGGGCCGGGGCTTCGAGGGCGGGGGCGAGAGCCGGGACGGGCCGGGCCGGCCGGCGGTTCACCCCTCATCTCACCCTGGCCAGATGCCGTCCCGGTACGGACGTGCGGGGGCTCGTCGAGGAGTTCGCGCCGTTCTCCGGCACCGCCTGGGAGGCCGCCACCGTCCACCTGATGCGGAGCGACGCCGGGGCCGCGCTCCGCCGGGGGGACGAGGTCCGCTACGAGAGCGTGGCGCAATGGTGTCTGACGGCGCGGGCACACCGCGGGCAGAGCTAGGCTCCAGGGCGTGGATCGTCCCAGTCGCTGGCTTCTGCCCACGGTGCTCGTCGTGCTCGTGCTCCTCGTGGTGGTCGGCGCCCTCGTCTCCTAGCCGCCCCGCCTCACGCCGCCTTCCGCCGTCCGGAACCGTCTCGTGGCGCCGGCCGGCGGGCTTTCCGGCGGTCTGTCACCAGGCGTAGTGCTCGGGGGCCGTCCTGAAACCGGGGAAGATCTCGTCCAGCCGGGCCAGCGCCTTCTCGTCCAGGTCGACCTCCAGCGCCTTCACGGTGCCGTCGAGCTGGTCGATCGTGCGCGGGCCGATGATCGGCGCGGTGACGACCCTCTGGTGGAGCAGCCAGGCGAGCGCCAGGTGGGCGGGGTCCACGCTGAGCTCGTCCGCGAACGCCTCGTAGGCCTCCACCTTGTCGCGGTGCTTCTCCAGCTCCGACGCCATCTGCGGGGTGGCGGAACGGCCCTTGTCGATCTTCCGCAGGATGCCGCCGAGCAGGCCGCCGGCGAGCGGGCTCCACGGGATCAGCCCGAGACCGTAGTCCTCGGCCGCCGGGATCACCTCGAGCTCGGGAGCCCTGACCAGCAGGTTGTAGTGGGACTGCTCGGAGACCAGGCCGAGGGTGTTGCGGCGCCGGGCCTCCTCCTGGGCCTTGGCGATGTGCCAGCCCGCGAAGTTGGACGACCCCACGTACAGGATCTTGCCCTGCTGCTTGAGGACGTCCATGGCCTCCCAGAACTCCTCGAACGGGGTGTTCCGGTCGACGTGGTGTGCCTGGTAGAGGTCGATGTAGTCGGTCTGCATCCGCTTCAGCGACGCGTCGGCGGCCCGGCGGATGTTGAGGGCGGACAGGCGCCCGTCGTTGGGCCAGTCGCCCATGTCCCCGTAGAGCTTGGTGGCGATCACCGTCTTCTCGCGGCGCCCGCCTCCCTTGGCGAACCACCGGCCGATGATGTTCTCGGTGACTCCCTCGCCCTTCTTCCAGCCGTAGACGTTGGCCGTGTCGAAGAAGTTGATCCCCAGATCGTGGGCATGATCCATGATCGCGAAGGAGTCCTCCTCCGAGGTCTGGGGACCGAAGTTCATCGTGCCGAGGCAGAGACGACTGACCTTCAGGCCTGTACGGCCGAGCTGCGTGTAATCCATGACTCCCACATTAGGTACCTGGAGTGCACTCCAGGCGAGCGGGGGCACGGGGGAAATCCGCGCCGGTGCGGCCCGTCGCGTCGGTGACGTCCACCGCGGCCGCCGGGGCATGATGGCTGCATGCTGAACAAGCCGGGGGATGTCGTGGTTCGCGTGCTCGCGGTGGCCGGCGTGATCGCGTCCCTGGTCTTCGCCGGTCAGGGGGCGCGAGCCGGTACGGAGCGGGCCGCCGGGGGCACGGCGGGGAACGCCCCGGGCGGTACCGCGAAGAACGCGGTGGGGAGCGCCGTGGAGAACACCGCGGGAAGCGCCGTGGAGAACACCGTGGGAGGCGCCGCCGGGCACGCCGCGACGTGGGGGCCGGGACGGGTCTCGCCGGTGGACGACAGGGGACGGCTCCTCTTCCGTTTCAGGGACGAGCGGATCACCGAGTCGAGCGGCCTGGCGGTCTCGCCGACCCACGACGGCGTCTACTACACCCACAACGACAGCTCCGCGGGCCCGGTCTTCTTCGCCGTCGGTCCCGGGGGACGGACCCGCGCGACCTTCACGCTGCGGGGCGCGGCCTCCCGCGACTGGGAGGGCATGGCCGCCTCGACGGACCCGCGTACCGGGCGGGGGGTGCTCTGGTTCGCCGACATCGGCGACAACTTCGAGGGGGCCTGGCCCGACGTCTCGGTGTACCGGGTGGAGGAGCCCACCGCGCTCGCCGACGCCGTCGTACCGGCCGTGCGCTACCGGTTCCGATACGAGGACGGCGGGCACAACGCCGAGGGGATCATGGTGCATCCCCGTACCGGGCGCCTCTACGTCGTGACCAAGCAGTTCGCCGGAGCCGTCTACCAGGCCCCGAAGCGGTTGCGGACCGACCGCGTCAACGTGCTCCGCGAGGCCGGCCCCGCGCCCATCATGGCCACCGACGCCGCCTACGCCCCCGACGGGTCGAGCTTCGTGATCCGCACCTACTTCTCCGCCACGGTCTACCGCGCCCCCGGGCAGCAGATCGCCCGGGTGACCATGCCGGACCTGGAGCAGGCCGAGTCGATCACCTATACGCGTGACGGCAGGAGCCTGCTGACCGGCACCGAGGGCACCCGCAGCCCGGTCTACCAGGTGCCGTTGCCCGAGACGGTCCTCGGCACGGCGACCCCGGGTCCCCCCTCCGCGTCGCGGCGGGCGGTTCCGACGTCGCCGCCCGGCCCCGCCGCCCCCCTGGAGGCGACGGCGGTGGCCGGCAGGGAGAGCGACGACGCCGACGCCGGGGTGCCGACCTCGTCGGTGCTCCTCTGGCTGGCCGTCGCTGCGGGAGCCACGGGAGTGATCGCGTTGATCGCCCGTATCACCCGCTGACGGGGGTACTCAGACGCGATTGAGTAGTCCCGCGCAAGCGCGTCGCAAGGCGTCTCCGCCATCCTGCACATCATGGACGAAATCCCGGCTCCCGCGCCCGGCCGCCCGCCGGTGCGGGTGTACTGCCCCGAGTGCGCCGCCCCCCTCGCCGGGACGTACGAGCGCTGCCCGCGCTGTGAGCTGCCGCTGCGAGGGCCGGTCGCCACCGAGCTGTGGCGGCTGGACCGGGAACTGGAGGGCCTGCGCGCCCGCGAGTCCGGGCTCCTCGCCCGCCGGGCCCACCTGCTCGGCCTGCTCGGCGCCGAACGGACCCGCCTGGCGCGGGCCGGCCAGGCGGTGCCTCCGGTGCCCCCGGCGAGCCCGGCGAGCCCGGCGAGCCCGGCGAGCCCGGAACCCTCCCCGGCCGCCACGTCCACCCCCGCCCCCGTCTCCGCGCTCACCCCCGCGCCCGCTACCTCCGCCCCCACCCCCGCGGCCGCCGCCCCCGTGCCCGCGCCCGCGTCCGGGGCGCCGAAGGAGGTCTCCCCCCGGGCGGTGCAGAACCTGCTGCTCGGCCTCGGCGGCCTGCTGCTGGTCGTCGCCGCCGTGGTGTTCACGGTGGTGAGCTGGGGGAGCATGGGCCTCGGCGGGCGGGCGACGGTTCTCGCCGTGGTGACCGGGCTGGCCTTCGCCGCCCCGGTGCTCCTGGTGAGACGCGGTCTCGTCACCACCGCCGAGACCATCGCGATGTTCGGTGTCGCCCTGCTGTTCCTGGACGGGTACGCGGCCAGGCACACGGGGCTCGCCGGGGCCGACACGCTCACCGGGCCCCACTACGCCGCCCTGCTGTTCACCCTGGTCGCCCTCGTGATGGCGGGGTACTCGCGGCTCCTCCCGCTGCGGCTGCCGCTCCCCGTCGCGGTCGTGATCGCCCAGTTCCCGCTCTCGCTCCTGGCCTTCGACGAGACGGCGCTGTGGATCACCGCCGCCCTCGCCGCCACGGCCGCCGCCGACGCGGCCCTCCTGATCCGCGGCGCCGCACACCGGAGCCCCGCCGCCGCGGCCCGCCCCCGAGGCGCGCCCAGGAGGACGGTCGCGGTCTGCTTCGGCGTGCTCTGGGGGCTGGGGGTCTGCCACGGCACCCTGTCCGTCCTCCTGCAGCAGTTGCTCGGCCAGGTCGACGGCGTCGCGATCTCCGCCCTCCGGGGCGCCCTGCTGGTCGTGCTGGCCGTGACCGGGCTGGCGGTCGCGCGCCGGGTACGGCAGGGCGGCCGTCTCATGGACCTCACCGCCTTCTCCGCGCTGACCCTCACCGTGGGCCTGGCGTCGCCTCTGCGGGCACTGCTCCCGTACACCTGGGAGGTCGTCCCCTACACCGCGGCGGCCCTGGCCACCGTGGTGGTCATGCTCCGCGCGCCCGGTCTGGACGGGCCGCGGATCCGCTCGATCGGCGCCGTCTCCGGCGGGGTGCTGGCGGTGGTCACCGCGCTCCCGTTCGCGGACGCGGTGGCCTTCACCCTGCTCGCCCGCTGGGAGTACGCCCGCTGGGGCGCGCCGGGCTTCGCCGACGCCGGGCTGATCGCGCCCTTCCCGCAGTTCCCGGTCGTGGCCGGGGCGCTGGCCCTCGCCGCGGCGTGGGCGGCCGTCCGGGGGCGGCGCCGCATGGGATTCGCGGCGCTCGCGGCGGGGACGCTCGCCGTGGCCGCCGCCCCCGTCGCCTTCGGCTGGGGTCACCGGGTGGACCTGGTGGTCCTGCCGGCGCTGGCCGTCGCGCTCGTGGCCGCGCTGGCCCTGTCCACGCGGCGGCGGTGGGCCTGGGCCCTCGCCCTCGCGGCCGGGGCGGTGTCGGCCGAGGCGCTGGCGACCGCGCTCAGCGGCCGGGCGACCACCTACGCGGTGCTCGCCGTCCTGCTCGTCGCCTGGGGGGTGGCCGCCTACACCGCCAGGGTGCGACCCGTGGCGGCGTTCTCGCTGGTCATGGGGGTGCTCTCGGCGACGGGCCTGATCTGGGCGGTCCCGGCCGGAGCGGGGTGGACGAGCGTGGGGGACGGGCTCTCCCTCTCGCTGGGGGCCGGCGCGGTGCTGGCCGTCCTCCTCGTGCCGCCCGTCCTCGTGCCGCTCGTCACGCCCCCGGGGAACCCGGCCGGAGACGATCCGCGACGCCTGGCCGGGCTGGTGCTGAGCGGGGCGCTGGCCCTCCTCGCGGTCCTCTCCGCCGCGCCGGCCCTCACCGCGATCGGCGAGCTCCATCGCCCGCTCCTGCGACCCTGGGCCGTGGTGGCCGGACCGGGGGGCCGCCATCCGCTGCTCGTGACGGTGGTGGTCCTCGTCGCGGTGGCGGCGGTGCTGGTCTCGTGGCAGGTGGCACGCCGTCCGGGAGCGCTGAGGGCGGCGTTGCTCGCCTGGCCCCCGGTCCTGGTGTCGCTGCCGATCTCGGCCGCCCTGCCGTACGGGGTCGAGGTGGCGTTGTTCGTCGCGGGCGTGGTCCCACCGGCGTGGGCGGCGGCGCGCAGCCGCGCCGCCTGGGCCTTCGGCGGGGTGGCCGCGCTCTGGATCGCCTTCGTCGCGGTCTCCTGGGCCCTGATGAGCCGGACCGCCACGCTGGTCGTCCTCCCGCTGGTGGCCGCGGTCGCCGTGGCGGTGGCTCTCGGGAGCCGGGCGGGCGTGACCCCGGGCGATCGGGCGGGCGTGACCCCCGGGAGCCGGGCGGGTGCGGTCGCGCCGGTCGCGGCGGGGGTGGCGACGCTGCTGGTGGGCGGCGAGGCGCTGGCGGCCGTGCTGGCGCTGGAGCGGCCGGTGCGGTACGCGGCGTTCGGCCTGCTCGCCGTGGCCTGCGCGGCCGCCGTCCTGGCGGGCCGGTTCCGGCGGGCGTCGTACGCGGCCGGCGTGGAGACGGCCGGGTACGTGCTGGTGGTCGTCGCCCTGCCGCTCGCCTCGGCCGACCTGCCGACGGCGAGCCTGGCCTGTGCCGTCGCGGGCGTGCTGACGGCCGGGACCGCGCTGCGGCCCGACCGGCGGTGGGCCGGATACGTGGGGACGGGATTCCTGCTGGTGGCCTCCTGGCTGCGGCTGCTCGCCTCCGACGTCACCGTGATCGAGGCCTACACGGTGCCGTTCTCGCTGGTGCTGCTGGTGATCGGCTTCCTGCGGGCGCGCCGTTCGGAGACCTCCTCCTGGGTGGCCTACGGCCCGGGGCTCGCCTCCAGCCTGGTGCCCTCCCTGCTCGCGCTCCTGGGGGGCTCGGGCTGGCTCCGGCCGCTGCTGCTCGGCGGGGTCTCGCTGGCCGTGCTGCTGGTCGGCGCCCGGTCCCGGCTCCAGGCCCCGGCGGTGCTCGGCGGGCTGGGCCTGGCGGTCGTCGCCCTGCACGAACTGGCCCCGTGGATCGGGCAGATGGTCGCGCTGGTGCCCCGGTGGGTGCCGATGGCGCTGGGCGGTCTGCTGCTCGTGGCCGTCGGCGCGACCTACGAGGCCCGCCTGGGGGACGTGCGGCGCCTGCGCGCGTCCCTGGGCCGGATGCGCTGACCCACGGCCGTCCGCGTCCCCTTCCCCTTCCCCGTCCCTTTCCGTGTCCCCGCCCGGCCCCGGCCCCGATGGCCGTCCCCGGGCCGCACCCGTCCCCGGCGGTCCTCAGCCCGGGGACTGCAGGCCGCGGCTCCTGGCGTGGCCGAGGGAGACGGTCACGTCCTCGTCGACGGGGAACCAGTCGTACAGGCCGGTCACCCGCAACAGGCGTTCGAGGACCGCGGAGATCCCGGCGAGGCGGAGCCATCCGCCCGCCTCCGAGGTCACGCGTGCGCCGCTGAGGAGCACCCTCAGCCCGGTGGAGTCGCAGAAGCTGATGTCCTCGGCGTCGATGACGATCCGGGTGTGCCGGTCGGAGACCAGCCGCTCGATGGCCGCCCTCAGCAGCACGCTGGAATTGCGGTCGATGTCGCCGTGGACGGTGATCACGGCGCAGCCGGTGTGCTCGTGGTGGTCGACGCCGATGGAGAGTTCTCTGCTCATCGCCTCGCATCTCCACCCGGGGAACGGTCAAAATCCGGCCTGATCAAGGTATACCCCGCTCAGGCGCCCGCTTGGGCGACGGACCGGAGACATGTGCGTAACGGCGCGTGCACCCAGAGGTGACCCCGCCCCCGGGGACCGGCATGCCACCCCGGGGCCGGCGGGGAACACTCCGGGGCCGATACGGAGCACTCCCGGGACCGGTGGGGCGCGCGTTCCCCGTCGAAGGTGAATGACCGCATCGCGATTTACTGCCCGGACATATTCGCGTATTCCTTGACCGTGCCATACGGATTTCCCGCAATGGACAATGACGGTTAAGAACGGTGCCGGTCATCCCTTCTCTTCCGGTGAGGATTGCCGCTAACTTGCGAACATGCGCGTTCTGGTAACCGGAGCATCGGGTTTCGTCGGCTCGCACGCGGTCCCCGGCCTTCTCGCCGACGGGCACGAGCCGCTGCTCCTCGTACGCGATCCGGAGAAAACGCGCACCGTGCTGGCCTGCCTCGGGGTGAAGGAACCCGTCGCCCTGCACCGGGCCGATATCCGCGACGCCGCGGCCGTACGGGACGGGCTGGAGGGCTGCGACGCGGTCATTCACGCCGCCGCGGAAATCGGGATCGCCGGCCGCGCGGACGACCTGGACGGCACGAATGTGACCGGAGCGAAGAATGTCCTCGGCCAGGCCGTCGAACTCGGTCTCGACCCCGTCGTGCACGTCTCCAGCATCGGTGTCTTCGTTCCCCCGTCCGGGCCGGTGATCACGACCGAGAGCCCGCTCTCCACGCCGAGGAACGGGTACGGCAGGAGCAAGATCTCCGCCGAGCGCTACGCCCGGGGCCTCCAGGAGCGGGGGATGCCGGTCACGATCGTCTACCCGTCCGGGGTCGCCGGACCGTGCCAGCCCTCGCTGGACGCGCTCATGGAGGGCCTGCGCGCCGGCCTGGAGCAGGGCTGGCCGATCACCGAGGGCGGCGTCAACATCGTCGACGTGCGGGACCTGGCCGTCGTGCTCGCCCGCTGCCTCGAACCGGGGCTGGGCCCGCGCCGGTTCATGCTCGGCGGGCACTACCTCACCTGGGCGCGGCTCGCCGACGTCTGCGACGAGGTGACCGGGAACCGCTGCCGCAGGTTCAGGATCCACCGGTCGGTGCTGCGCGGCGCCGCCGCCGTGGGGGACGCGATGAAGCTGATCAAGGAGATCGACTACCCGCTGACCAGGGACGCCGTCGAGATGATGGTCACGATGGTCCGCACGTACGACACCCCGACCCTGGAGGCGCTGGGCGTGGGCCTGCGCCCGGTCCACGAGACCGTCGCCGACGCGCTGTGCTGGCTCGCCCAGGAGGGGCATCTCGACCCCGGCAGGGTCGGCAGGCTGGCCGGTAGTGTCACCCGATGACCGCCGGAGACCGACGCCCCTCGCGGATCGGTGACCGCCGGAGACCGATGACCGCCGAGGGCCGATGAACGCCGGAGATCGGTGACCCTCGAAGACCGACGATCGTCAAGGGCCGGTGACCGTCGGAGACCGGTGACCGCCGGAAGGAGGCCGCGATGAACCTCGGGATCGTCGGAGGGGGGATCGTCGGGCTGGCCGTGGCCAGGCAGGCGGCGCTGACCCACGGCGCCACGGTGACCGTCCTCGACAAGGAGGACCGCGTCGGCGCCCACCAGACCGGGCACAACAGCGGCGTCGTGCACGCCGGGATCTACTACCGCCCGGGCTCGCTCAAGGCCCGCCTCTGCCGGGAGGGTGTCGCGCTGCTGCGGGAGTACTGCGCCGAGCACGGCCTGCCGTACGACGAGGTCGGCAAGCTCGTCGTGGCCTCCACCGCGGCCGAGCGGCCCGCGCTGCGCGAGATCGCCGGGCGGGCCCGCGCGAACGGGGTGCCCGGCATCGCGGAGCTGGACGCGCTGGCGCTTCGCGACGTCGAGCCGCACGTCGTCGGCACCGGCGCGGTGCACTCCCCCCGCACCGCGATCACCGACTTCCCCGCGGTCGCCCGCCGCCTGGCCGAGGACGTACGGCAGGGCGGCGGCTCGGTGCTGCTCTCGCACCCGGTGCGGTCCGTCCGGGAGACCGCGGGCGGGGTGCGCGTCGTGGCCGGCGAGCGGAGCCTGACCTTCGACCGGCTGATCGTCTGCGCCGGGCTCGGCACCGACGCCGTCGCGCGGATGGCCGGGGCGCCCGGAGACGTGCGGATCGTCCCCTTCCGCGGGGAGTACTACGCGCTGGCCGGTAAGGCGAGGGAGCTGGTCCGCGGGCTCGTCTACCCGGTCCCCGACCCCCGCTACCCCTTCCTGGGCGTGCACCTGACCCGCAGGATCGACGGCGAGGTGCTGGTCGGGCCCAACGCGGTCATGGCCCTGGCGCTGGAGGGCTACACCTGGCGGGACGTCGACCCGTCCGAGCTGGCCCGGATCCTGGCCTGGCCGGGCACCCGGCGGCTGGCCGCCGAGCACTGGCGGACCGGCGTCAGGGAGGTGGCCGGTTCGATCGGCGTCAGGTCGTTCCTGAGGGCCGCGCGCCGCTACGTACCCGCCCTGACCGGCGACGATCTGGTCAGGACCGCCGGGGGCGTGCGCGCGCAGGCGGTGGACGCGCGCGGCGGCATGCTGGACGACTTCTCGATCGACGTGCACGGCCGTGTCGTCCTCGTACGGAACGCCCCCTCACCGGCGGCCACCTCCAGCCTGGCGATAGCACGGCACATCGTGGGGTTAACCTCGATATCGACCAGTTGACTGCTTTCCCATATGGGCCGGTGAGGATGGAACGGTGACCGATTCGCCCGAGGCCCGCCTGCTGATCGTCGAGGACGAGCCGAACATCCTCGAACTTCTCGCCGCGAGCCTGAGGTTCGCCGGGTTCGGCGTCAACACGGCGGGCAACGGCGCGGACGCCGTCGCGGCCGTGCAACGCCACCGCCCCGACCTCATCGTGCTCGACGTGATGCTGCCCGACATGGACGGCTTCGACGTCGTACGGCGCCTGCGCGGCGGCGGGAGCGACACCCCGGTGGTCTTCCTCACCGCCCGCGACGCCACCGAGGACAAGATCCGGGGACTGACCATGGGCGGTGACGACTACGTGACCAAGCCCTTCAGCCTGGAGGAGGTCGTGGCCCGGATCCGGGCCGTGCTGCGCCGTACCTCCTCGGGGGACCTGCCGCCCAGGCCGTCCCGGCTGACCTTCGCCGACGTCGAGCTGGACGAGGAGAGCCACGAGGTCTGGCGCGAGGGCAGGGCGGTGGCGCTGTCGCCGACGGAGTTCAAGCTGCTGCGCTACTTCATGGTCAACGCCGGGCGGGTGCTGTCCAAGGCCCAGATCCTCGACCACGTGTGGGACTACGACTTCCGGGGCGACGTCGGGATCGTGGAGTCCTACGTCTCGGTCCTCCGCCGCAAGATCGACAACGTCGACCCCCGGTTGATCCACACGCTGCGCGGGGTCGGGTACGTGCTGCGCCTGCCGCCGGGACCGTGATGCTCGACACGACCCCGCTGCGGGTGAAGCTGATCGCGATCGTCCTGATCCTGCTGACGATCGCGCTGACGCTCATCGGGATCGGCAGCGTCTCGATCATGCGCGGCTACCTGATCGACCGCGTCGACGCCCAGACCGTCCTCATCGCCGACACCGCGCTGCGCCGGATCCGCCGGGGGGTCCCGCCGATCGGCAAGCCGCTCCCCCCCGACGCGAAGCTGGAGCTGCGCGACGGGAACGGCCGGGTCCGCACCACCTTCAGCGGGGCCGACGTGGAGGGCAGGCCGGGACCCGAGGTGGCGCCGGGCCAGGGGGCGCGGCCGTTCGACAGCGGCGACTGGCGGGCCCGCTCGATCCCGACGGGGGACGGCGGGAGCGTCGTCGCGGCCGTGGACATGAGCGAGGTGCGGCAGATCGTCGGCCAGCTCGCCTTGGTGGAGGTGCTCGGCGGGAGCGGCCTGGTGCTGATGCTCGCCGGAGCCGGGGTCCTGATCATCCGCAGGAGCCTGCGCCCGCTGGAGGAGATCGAGCGGACCGCCGAGGCCATCGCCGCGGGCGACCTGAGCCGCCGCGTCCCCGACGCGGACCCGCGTACCGAGGTGGGCCGGCTGGGCCGTTCGCTCAACGGCATGCTCGCCCAGATCGAGGCGGCCTTCCGGGCCCGGTCGGAGTCGGAGTCCTCGGCCCGCAGGTCGGAGGAGCGCATGCGCAGGTTCGTCGCGGACGCCTCGCACGAGCTCCGCACCCCGCTGACCTCGATCCGGGGCTTCGCGGAGTTCTACCGGCAGGCGCCCGGCATCGACGCCGCGCCGCTGATGCGCAGGGTGGAGTCCGAGGCGGTCCGGATGGGCCTGCTCGTCGACGACCTGCTGATGCTCGCCCGGATGGACCAGCAGCGGCCGATGGTCATGCGCCCGGTCGACCTGCTCGCCATCGCCGCCGACGCCGTCCACGACGCCCGCATCCTCGCCCCCGGGCGCGAGGTCGGGCTCTCGGTGGACGGTTCGGCGCTCATCGTCTCCGGGGACGAGGTACGGCTCCGCCAGGTCGTGGGCAACCTCATGACCAACGCGCTCACCCACACCCCGGACGGCACCCCGGTGCGGGTGGCGCTCCGCGGCGAGGACGGCATGGCCGTCATCGAGGTGGCCGACGAGGGGCCGGGCCTCACCTCCGAGCAGCGCGAGCGCGTCTTCGAGCGGTTCTACCGCGCCGACTCCGCCCGGGGACGGCGCGCCCCCGAGGACGGCGGCAGCGGCCTGGGGCTGGCGATCGTGTCCGCGATGGTCGAGGCGCACGGCGGCGACGTCGCGGTGGAGTCCGAGCCGGGCAAGGGGGCGACGTTCCGGGTGTTCCTCCCCCTGGCCTCCGAGACCGGCTGACCCCTGGTCTCCGGGATCGGCTGACCCCTGGTCTCCGGGATCGGCTGACCCCTGGTCTCCGGGATCGGCTGA
>NZ_JBFABE010000049.1:0-5633 GCF_040640155.1 Streptosporangium sp. NPDC023615 | reverse complement strand
CCCCTGGTCTCCGGGATCGGTCGGCCCCTGGTCTCCGGCCCCGGCCGGCCCCGGCGGCAGGGCCTCCCGGGAGGCCGGTGGCGGGCTCTCCCAGGAAACGTTCAGCCCCGGCTGAGCCGCCCTCCAGCGGAGTGAGCGAACCTCGGGGGGTGCCGGACAGAGTGGAAGCCCGTTTGCTGGTCGTGGACGACGAACCGAACATCAGGGAGCTGCTCTCGGCCAGCCTGCGCATGTCCGGGTTCGAGGTGATGACCGCGGTGGACGGCCGGGAGGCCGTGCACTTCGCCGAGCGCCTCCGCCCCGACCTCGTCGTGCTGGACGTGATGCTGCCCGACATGGACGGCTTCACCGTGGCCGGGCGGCTGAGGGAGGTGAGCGGGCAGGTTCCCGTGCTCTTCCTGACCGCGCGCGACGGCACCGACGACAAGGTGACCGGGCTGCGCGTGGCCGACGACTACGTGACCAAGCCGTTCAGCCTGGAGGAGCTCCTCGCCCGGATCCGGGCCGTGCTCCGCCGCACCAGGGGGGACCTCGACCTGCCCGTCCGGTTGCGGGTCGGCGAGCTGGAGCTGGACGAGGAGGCGCACCAGGTCTGGCGTTCCGGGGAGCCGGTGCGGCTCTCGCCGACCGAGTTCAAGCTGCTGCACTACTTCATGGTCAACAGCGGCAGGGTGCTGTCCAAGGCGCAGATCCTCGACCACGTCTGGAACTACGACTTCGGCGGCGACGCCGGGGTGGTCGAGTCCTACGTCTCCTACCTCCGCCGGAAGGTCGACACGGCCGAGCCGCGGCTCATCCACACCCTGCGCGGGGTGGGCTACGTCCTGCGCCTTCCGCCCGGTGATTGAATTTTCAGCCGATATTCAGCTCTGACTGACCCGATCCGCAGTTTTGTGTGTTCAAATAGACGAAGCACCACCCCCGATCACCTCGGAACCGTCCGAGAGGCTCGGGTTCGCCTCCAGCTGCGGGGGAGACGAACCCTGCACGGCCTCCGGATGAGATCCGAGGGCAGTGCCCCACCGCTTTACCGAGTTCGCCCCCGTAACCCGGTCGAGCGGTGGGGCCAAACGCGTCTAGAGGGGTCCTCGCAGGGCAGGACGACCGTATGGGTGACAACGACGGTCTTCTGGAGACGCTGCGGGAGCTGCGGCGGCACCTCGGCCGCGAGCTGTTCCCCCTCGCGATCGGCGACGTCGCGGCCGAGCGCCGCGCGGCGCGTGAGCTGGCCGGGCAGCTCGACGACTACCTCATTCCCCGGCTGACCTCGATCGACGCCCCGCTGCTGGCCGTCGTCGGCGGCTCCACCGGGGCGGGCAAGTCCACGCTGGTGAACTCCCTGGTCGGCGCGGACGTCTCCGAGCCGGGCGTGCTGCGGCCCACCACCATGGCCCCGACCCTGGTCACCGCCTCGGCCGACCGCGAGTGGTTCACCGCCCAGAACGTGCTGCCCGGCCTGTCGCGCGTCACCGGCGGCGGCAGGGGCCAGCCGGGCACGATCCGGATCGTCACCGCCTCGGCGGTCCCGCCGGGCCTGGCCCTGCTCGACGCCCCGGACATCGACTCGATCGTCACCGCCAACCGCGAGCTGGCCGCGCAACTGCTGTCGGCCGCCGACCTGTGGCTGTTCACGACCACCGCCGCCCGCTACGCGGACGAGGTGCCCTGGAGCTTCCTGCGTACGGCCAGGGAGCGCAGCACGGCGCTGGCCATCGTCCTGTCGCGGGTCCCGCCGGAGGCCCTGGGCGTGGTGCGCAAGGACCTGACCCGCCTGCTGGAGGCCAACGGGCTGGGTGGCACCCGGCTGTTCGAGGTGCCCGAGCTGGTGCTGCCCGAGGAGAACGCCCGGCTGCCCCGCCAGGCCGTCCAGCCGGTCGCCGACTGGCTGCTGGCCCTCGCCGCCGACTCCCGCTCCCGGGCCGAGGTGGTGCGCCAGACGCTGTCGGGCGCGCTGGAGAGCCTGGCCGTCCGGGTGCCGGCGCTGGCCGCCGCCGTGGAGCGCCAGCACGCCGGGGCCGCGGAGCTGCGCTCGATGGCGGACGCGGCCTACGCCGTGGGCCTGTCCACCTTCGACGAGGGCATGCGGGACGGCACGCTGCTGCGCGGCGAGGTGCTGGCCCGCTGGCAGGACTTCATCGGGACCGGCGACCTGATGCGCTCCCTGGAGAGCCGGGTCGGCCGGTTCAGGGACCGGCTGGTGGCGCTCGTCATGGGGCGGCCCGCGCCCGAGAACGAGCTGCGGGTGGCGCTGGAGAGCGGGGTGGAGGCGCTGATCAGGGCCTCGGCCGACGGCGCCGCCGAGCGCCTGCTGGAGTCGTGGTCCTCGCACCCGGCCGGGCGGGCCCTGCTGGAGGACGCCGGGGTGGCGGTCAGCTCCCGGCTCGGCAGGGCCTCGGCCGACCTGCCCGCCAGGGCGCAGGACGCCGTCAGGGGATGGCAGGCGTACGTGCTGGACCTGGTGCGGAAGGAGGGGGCGGACCGGCGGACCACCGCGAGGGTCACCTCCTACGGGCTGAACGGGGCCGGGCTGCTGCTCATGATCGCGGTGTTCGCCTCGACCGGCGGGCTGACCGGTATCGAGGTCGGCATCGCCGGAGGCACCAGCGTGCTCAGCCAGAAGATCCTGGAGGCGGTCTTCGGCGACCAGGCCGTCCGTACCCTTACCGTCAAGGCCCGCTCCGACCTGCGGGCCCGGGTGGCGATCCTGCTGGGCGAGGACGCCGACCGCTTCACCGACCTGCTGGACGCGGTCCAGCCCGCGGACGACACCGCCCCGGCGCTGCGCGCCACCTCCGACGCCGTACGCGAGCACCTGCGCGAGCTCCCCGTCGCGGCCCGGCGGGCCGCGCTCCCGACGGGTCCCGAACGGCCGGAGGGCTCCTCACCCGGGACGCCCGAGGTGACCGGGAGGCCCGGGGTGACTGGCTCGCCCGGGGTGACCGGTTCGCCCGGGACGCCCGGGATCGCTCCCCGGATGAACGGGGACGGCGGCGGCCCACCGGGGGCGCGCGGCGGCCCCACCGGGGTGCCGAGGGTGAACGGCACGGAGGGGGACGAGGCGTGAAACTGCTGCGACGAGCCAAGACGGTCCCGCTGGACGACCGGCTGGAGGCGCTGGCGCGGGCCGCCGACCTCGCCGACGGGAGGCTGGACGCCGACGCGGTGGCGGCCGCGCGGTCGGTGGTCTCCCGCGCCGGGGTACGGGCGAGCCTGTCGGTCGACCACACCGCGGTCGCGCTGGCCGGGGCCACCGGCAGCGGCAAGTCCTCGCTGTTCAACCTGCTGTCGGGCACCTCGCTCGCGACGGTCGGGGTCACCAGGCCGACCACCTCCACCGCCCAGGCGGCGCTGTGGGAGGGGAGCGGGGCCGGGCCGCTGCTCGACTGGCTGGAGATCCCCCGCCGCCACGAGCTCATGGCCCCCTCCGGCGCGGCCTCGCAGGCGCCCGGCGCGGCCTCGCGGGCGTCCGACGACGGCGGGCAGGGCGCGGCTCCGCGGACGTCCGGCACGGCACTGCAGACGTCCGGTGCCGACGGGCAGGCGTTCGGGACGGACGGGGAGGCCGCGGGGCTGATCCTGCTGGACCTGCCCGACCACGACTCGATCGAGCCGTCGCACCGGATGGAGGTCGACCGGCTCGTCGAACTGGTCGACCTGCTGGTCTGGGTGCTCGATCCGCAGAAGTACGCCGACGCGGCCGTTCACGAACGCTACCTCCGGCCGCTGGCCCGCCACCGGGACGTCATGGTCGTCGTCCTCAACCAGATCGACCGCCTCTCCCCGGCCGCCGCCGAGCGGTGCCTGAAGGACCTGCGGCGCCTCCTGGACGAGGACGGCCTGACCGGCGTGCCGGTGGTCGGGATCTCCACCCGGACCGGCGCGGGCGTCCCCGGACTGCGTTCCCTGCTCGCCTCGCGGGTCGCCGACCGGAGGTCCTGGGCCGCGCGCCTCGCCGCCGACACGGGCATGACCGCGGACGCGCTCCTGCGGGCGTCCGGGGTCGCCCCCGGCGAGACGCCCCCCGCCGACGCGGGAAGCAGGCCGGACGGGCTGGTGAGACCGCTGAGGGACGCCCTCTCGGAGGCCGCGGGAGTACCGACGGTCGTCCAGGCCGTGGCCAGGTCGCACCGGCACCGCTCGGTCGCCGCCACCGGGTGGCCGCCGACCCGGTGGATCCGGCGCCTGCGTCCGGACCCGCTGCGGCGCCTGCGCCTCGACGCGGCGAGCAGGTCCTCGGACGGCGCGCGCGACCGGCACGACGCCGGTGACGCCGGTGACGCCGGCGACACGGTCGAGATCGTCGGGCGGACGTCGCTCCCGGCCGCGACCGTCGTCCAGCGCTCGCGGATGGACACCGCGATCCGCGAGGCCGCCGAGACCGCCTCGGCCGGGCTGCCCGCGCCGTGGGCGGCGGCCGTGCGCCAGGCGGCGAGGTCGCGCGGGGACGAGCTGGAGGACGGCCTGGACAAGGCGGTGGCGACCACCTCGCTCGGGGTGTCGCGGCGACCGCTGTGGTGGCGGCTGGCCGGGGTGGCACAGTGGCTGGCCCTGGCGACCGTGCTCGCCGGGGGGATCTGGCTGGTCGCCCTGGTGGCCCTGGACTACCTGCGGCTCCCGCAGCTCTACCTGCCGACCGCCGGGGAGCTGCCCTGGCCCAGCGCGCTGCTGATCGGGGGCGTGCTGCTCGGCCTGCTGATCGCGCTGCTCTCCCGGGTGGCCGCCTGGCTGGGGGGCCGCCGCCGCGCCCGCAAGGCGGCGCGGTCGTTGCGGGAGAGCGTGGAGCGGGTCGGCCGGGAGCTGGTGCTGGAACCGGTGGAGGAGGAGCTGACGCGCTACCACCGCTTCACCGAGGCGGTCGCGGTGGCCAGGGACGGCGCCCGGAGCTGACGCCGCCCGGAGGCGTGCCCCGCGTCCACCGGTACGACCCACGGGCTTCCGGGTTTTGGACATGAGTGATTCAAGGTTCTGACGAGGCTGTAACGTCTTTACCGCATATCTCCCCCCATCGACGCCCGGCCACCTCGTACGCGAACCGGCCGGGTGTTTTCCTGCCATCGGAGTCATCAAATGCCCGCAGCACTTGAGATCCACGGCCTGTGCAAGACCTTCGGTGAGAAGGTCGCCGTCGACCATGTGAACCTGACCATCCCCCAAGGCTCCTTCTACGGGCTCGTCGGCCAGAACGGCGCCGGCAAGACCACCACCCTGTCCATGGCCGTCGGCCTGCTCCGCCCCGACGAGGGCCACGCCCGGATCTTCGGTGCCGACGTCTGGTCCGACCCGGCCACGGCCAAGACGCTGGTCGGCGTCCTGCCCGACGGCATGGCCATGCCCGAACGCCTCACCGGCCGCGAGGTGCTGACCTACCTCGGGCTGCTGCGCGGGCTGCCGCGCGACGTCGTCGACCGGCGCGCCGAGGAACTGCTGTCCGTGCTGGAACTCGACGTGGCCGAGAAGACGCTCGTCATCGAGTACTCCACCGGCATGCGCAAGAAGATCGGCCTGGCCACCGCCCTGCTGCACGCGCCGAGACTGCTGGTGCTCGACGAACCCTTCGAGGCGGTGGACCCGGTCTCCGCCGCGACGATCAAGACGATCCTGCGCGGTTTCGTGGCCGGGGGCGGGTCCGTCGT
>NZ_JBFABE010000048.1:0-60136 GCF_040640155.1 Streptosporangium sp. NPDC023615 | reverse complement strand
TCGACACCTCGGGCTGAGCACGCAGATGCGCGGCCAGCCGGGCGGCCTGGTCGCGCACGGCCTGGGGGGTCTTGCCCGACAGCAACCACGCCACCGGACCCTCGTCCGGCGACACGCCCTCCGGGCCCTGCTCATCGGGTGCCTGCTCCAGGATCACATGCGCGTTCGTCCCGCTGATGCCGAACGACGACACGGCGGCGCGGGCCGGACGGTCGGATTCGGGCCAGCGGCGCGGCTCCGTGAGCAGCTCCACCGCACCCGAGGACCAGTCCACCCCCTCGGTCGGCCGCTCCGCGTGCAGCGTCCTGGGCAGCACGCCGTGCCGCATCGCCTGCACCATCTTGATCACGCCACCGACGCCGGCGGCGGCCTGGGCGTGCCCGATGTTGGACTTGAGCGAGCCGAGGAAGACCGGGCGTCCCTCCGCGCGCCCCGTCCCGTAGGTGGCGATGACGGCCTCGGCCTCGATGGGATCACCCAGCGCCGTACCGGTGCCGTGCGCCTCGACGGCGTCCACCTCCGTCGCGGTGAGACCCGCGTCGGCGAGGGCAGCGCGGATGACCCGCTGCTGGGAGGGGCCGTTGGGTGCGCTCAGGCCGTTGGAGGCACCGTCCTGGTTGACGGCCGAACCGCGGACCACGGCCAGCACCCGGTGGCCGTTGCGGCGGGCGTCCGACAGGCGCTCCAGCACCAGGAGCCCGACCCCCTCCGCCCAGGCCGTACCGTCCGCCGCGGCCGAGAACGCCTTGCAGCGGCCGTCGGGCGCAAGGCCCCGCTGCCGGGAGAACTCGACGAACATGCCGGGGGTGGACATCACGGCCACCCCGCCGGCCAGGGCGAGCGTGGACTCCCCCGAGCGGAGCGAGCCGATCGCCGTGTGCAGCGCGACCAGCGACGAGGAACAGGCCGTGTCCACCGTGAGGGCGGGCCCGGTGAGCCCGAGCTGGTAGGCGATGCGTCCCGACATGACGCTGGTCGTGGTGCCCGTGAGCAGGTGCCCCTCGACACCGTCGGCCGGGTCGTCCATGCGGGGGCCGTACTCCAGCGAGGTCGCGCCGACGAACACGCCCGTGCGGCTCCCCCTGATCGAACCGGGGTCGATGCCCGCGCGCTCCACCGCCTCCCACGCGGTCTCCAGCAGCAGGCGCTGCTGGGGGTCCATGGCCAGCGCCTCGCGCGGCGAGATCCCGAAGAAGTCCGCGTCGAACATCGGCGCGTCATGCAGGAAACCGCCGAGGCGCACGTAACTCGTACCGGAGTGCTCGGGGTCGGGGTCGTACAGGTCGTGCCTCCAGCCGCGGTCGGCGGGGAAGGGGGAGACGGCGTCGGCCCCGCGCTCGACGAGGTCCCACAGGTCCTCGGGCGACCTGACCTCCCCGGGGTAACGGCAGGCCATCCCCACGATGGCGATCGGCTCGCCGGTCGGTACGGTCACGCGCGCGGGCGGCGGTGCGACCTCCTCCCGCACGCCGGTCACCCGGGTCTCCAGGTGGCGGGTCAGCGCGGCCGGCGTGGGGTGGTCGAACAGCACCGAGGTCGGCAGCCGCAGCGCGGTCGCCGCGTTCAGCGCGTTCCTGAGCTCCACCGTCATGCGCGAGTCGAAGCCCTGGTCCTTGAAGGTCCTGTCGGTCTCGACGGTGTCCGGGCTCTCGTGCCCGAGGATCGTGGCGGCGTGTGAACGTACCAGTTCCAGTACGGCCCGGCGGCGCTCGCGCGGGTCCGCCGCCGCCAGGCGGCGCGCCAGCGCCGAGGAGGTTCCGGCGCTCGCGGCGGGCAGGGGCTCCTGGCCCACCCAGTACGGCCGGCGCTGGAAGGCGTACGTGGGCAGGTCCGTCAGCGTCCCGCCGTCGACGGCCCAGTCCACGGGGACGCCGTGGGTGTGCGCGGCGGCCACGGAGGTGAGGAACTCCCTCAGGCCGCCCTCGTCGCGGCGCAGTGTGCCGATCGCCGCGCCGTGCTCGCTGTCGAGCGCCTCGGCCGTCTGCTCGATGCCCGCCAGGAGCATGGGGTGGGCCGACATCTCCACGAAGAGGGCGTCACCGTCGCGCAGCAGGGCGGCGACGGTCTCCTCGAACCGGACCGTCTGCCGGAGGTTGCGGTACCAGTAGCCGGCGTCGAGTTCGGGGCCCTCCAGCGGGGTGGCGGTCACCGTCGAGTGGAAGGGCACGGACGCGGGCATCGGGGAGAGTTCCCCGAGGACCTCCGCCAGCCGGTCGCGCAGCGCCTCGACGTGCGTGGAGTGCGAGGCGTAGTCGACGGCCACGCGCCGGGCCTGCACCCCCTGCGTCTCGCATCGTTCCAGGAGTTCGTCGAGCGCGTCGGCGTCGCCCGAGACCACGACGGAGGCCGGGCCGTTGATGGTGGCCAGTGACAGCCGGCCGTTCCAGGGCTCGATCAGCCGGGACGCCTCCTCGCTGCTCAGCGACACGGAGGCCATCCCGCCGCGACCCGAGACGGCGGAGGCGATCACCTGGGAGCGCAGCGCCACCACCCGCGCCGCGTCCCCGAGCGAGAGCGCGCCCGCGACGCACGCCGCCGCGATCTCCCCCTGGGAGTGGCCCACGACCGCGGCGGGCTCCACGCCGTACGAGCGCCACAGCTCCGCCAGCGAGACCATCACCGCGAAGAGCACCGGCTGGACGACGTCCACCCGCTCCAGCGACGGAGCCCCGGGGGCCTCGCGGAGCACGGCCTCCAGGCTCCAGTCCACGTACTCGGCGAGCGCCCGCTCGCACTCGGCCACCCGGCGGGCGAACACCGGCGCGGAGTCCAGCAGTTCCACGGCCATGCCGGCCCACTGGTGGCCCTGTCCGGGGAACACGAAGACGACCCGCTCGCCCGCGGGGTTCACGCCCGTGCCGCGGACCACGTTCGGCGCGCTCTCACCTCGCGCGATCGCGCGCAGTCCCGCCGCCAGCTCCCGGCCGTCCCGGCCGAGGACGACGGCGCGATGTCCGAACGCGGTCCGGCTGACGAGCAGCGAATGCGCCACGTCCACGGGGTCCGGCGCGCCGCTCGCCTCCACCGTCCGCAGCAGGCGTTCGGCCTGCCCGGGGAGCGCGTCCGGGGTCCGCGCCGACAGCACCCACGGCAGGACCCGGTTCTCCCGCGGTCGCCGGGAGGGGGCGGGGGCGGGGGCGGAGGACACGGTATCCGTGGGGGGCGCCTCCTCCAGGACCACGTGGCAGTTCGTCCCGCCCATCCCGAACGAGCTCACCCCCGCCACCAGCGGCAGTTCCGGACGCGGCCACGGGGTCAGCTCCCGGTGCACGGACAGGTTGAGCTCGGCCAGCGGGATCTTCGGGTTGGGGGTCGCGAAGTTGCGGCTGGGCGGCAGCTCCCTGTGGTGCAGGCTGAGCAGCACCTTGAGGAGCCCGACGATGCCCGCGGCGCCCTCCAGGTGCCCGACGTTCGTCTTCACCGAGCCGACCAGGAGGGGCATGTCCGTCGGCCTGGCCGAGCCGAGGGCCGCGCCGAGCGCCGCCGCCTCGATCGGATCGCCGACCGGCGTGCCCGTGCCGTGCAGTTCCACGTACTGGACCGCGTCGGGCGACAGCCCGGCCCGCTCGTACGCCTGCCGCAGCACCCGCTCCTGGGCCTCGGCGCTGGGCACGGTCAGCCCCGGCGTGGCGCCGTCGTTGTTGACGGCGCTGCCACGGATCACGCCGTACACCCGGTCGCCGTCGTCCAGCGCCCGCCGCAGGGGCTTGAGCAGGACGGCGGCACCGCCCTCGCCCCGGACGAACCCGTTGGCCCTGGCGTCGAAGACGTAGCACTCCCCGTCGGGGGACAGCCCGCCGAACCGTTCCTCGACCATCGCGCTCTCCGCGAGCAGGTTCAGGTTCACCCCGGCGACGATCGCCGCCGACGACTCACCCGACCGGATGCTCTCGGCGGCCAGATGGACCGCCACCAGCGACGACGACTGCGCCGCGTCCACGGTCACGCTGGGACCGCGCAGCCCCAGGTGGTAGGAGACGCGGTTGGCGATGACGGCGCGGCTGGTTCCCGTCATCGTCTCGGGAGTGATCGCGGCCCTGCCGTGCCGGTAGACCAGGGCGGTGTAGTCGTCGCGGAGCGACCCGACGAACACGCCCGTCCGGCTGCCGTGCAGGACCTCCGGCACGGTCCGGGCGTCCTCCAGCGCCTCCCACACCAGTTCCAGCACGATCCGCTGCTGGGGGTCCATGGTGACCGCCTCGCGGGGCGAGACGCCGAAGAACCCCGCGTCGAAATGGCCGACGTCGTCCAGGAACCCGCCGCGGCGAGGTCCG
Organism: Streptosporangium sp. NPDC023615; assembly: GCF_040640155.1. Taxonomy (NCBI): domain Bacteria; kingdom Bacillati; phylum Actinomycetota; class Actinomycetes; order Streptosporangiales; family Streptosporangiaceae; genus Streptosporangium; species Streptosporangium sp. NPDC023615. The sequence continues at coordinate 55,862 of NZ_JBFABE010000048.1, read as the reverse complement.
GTGTCCGCCTCGGCCGCCTCGCCCCACCGGTCGGCCGGTGCCGGCCCGACGACGCCGGAGCCGGTCCGCAGGACCCGCCAGAGCGCGCCCGGACTCTCCGCCCTCGGGAGACGGCAGGCGACGCCGACCACGGCGATCAGGTCCGTCCGCGCCTGCCCACTCGTTATTCCGCTCTCCAGCCCATTCATCAATGAATCCCCTAAGAATCCAGCGGAATCGTGCTTTCGGCATAGATGAAAGTGGCGCAGATTACACACCTTTCAGGAGCCTATGCACGGCTGGTAATGATGCGGTAACCCCTGATCGCCGGCACCCTCCCGTGAAATCGCCGAACGATCGTGGAAGGGGTCATCGCGGCCGATGAGCGGGCGGTGAAGGGCTCGTGGGCCGCAAATGACCGGCAAATTATTGCCATCAGATATTTTCTTGCTCGAGCCTGGCGTACTTCTCGGACTCATTGACGTACATCAACCGACCCGATCCGATCCAAAGGAGAAGTGGGAAATGGATCTGCAGCTCTCCGGGAAAAAAGCGGTGGTCACGGCGGCGGGCGGTGGGATCGGCGGTCAGGTCGTCCGCACCCTGATCGCCGAGGGCGCCACCGTGCTGGGCGCCGACATCGAGATCAGCCCCGCGTTGAAGGAGAGCGGCGCCCTCACGGTGCAGGCCGACCTCACCGCTCCCGAAGGGGTGGAGCGCCTCAGGCAGGCCGCCGAGTCCGAGCTGGGCCAGGTCGACATCCTCGTCAACCTGGTCGGCGGACTGACCGGCCTGCCGGTCGCGAGCCTGGGCGACATCGACGACGCCGCCTGGCAGCGGGCGTTCGAGCTGAACCTCTTCTCGACGGTACGCGTCACCCGCACCCTGCTGGACCTCCTGCGCGAGTCCGTGGTGAACCTGTCCTCCAGCGTCGCCCGCTGGCCCTCCACCGGCCCGCACTGGTACGGCACCTCCAAGGCGGCGGTGACCGTGCTGGGCAAGGGGCTCGCCGAGGAACTGGCGCCCAGGGGCATCCGGGTGAACACGGTCTCGGCCGGCCTGATCCGCACGCCGCTGTGGGACGAGTACGCCCCCCGTCTTGCCAAGTCCTACGGCTTCGAGACCGACGACTTCATCGCCAACCTCCCCGCGCTGGCGCAGGTGGCCCTGGGCCGCTGGGGCAAGGCCGAGGACGTCGCCAACCTGATCGTCTTCCTCTCGTCGCCCGCGGCGGGCTTCATCACGGGCGGCGACTACGTCATCGACGGCGGTGCGGAGAAGATCCGCTGATCTTCACCACCGAGAGCACGCAAGAGACGGAGGGTAGGTCGTGGTCGAGCCCGCAGGCGGTCGCCGGCACGTCATCTCCTGGGAGGACCCCGGCATCCTCGCCCGGGAAGGGCTGACGATGAGCGGGCTCGACTGCCTGCGCGCGCTCATCGACGGCAGGTTGCCGCCGCCACCGGCGTGCTCGCTGATGGACTTCCGTCTCACCGAGGTGGCGGAAGGCCACGCGGTCGGGGTCATGGAACCCGCCGAGTACCAGTACAACCCGTTCGGCGGCGTGCACGGGGGTGTGCTCACCACGTTGATGGACACGGTGATGGGCTGCGCGGTGCACACGATGCTGCCGGCCGGCGTCCTGTACTCGACGCTGGAGATCAAGAGCAGTTTCGTCCGTCACGTGTCCGCCGGTTCGGGGACGTTGCGGTGCGACGGTTCGGTCGTCTATTTCGGCGGCCGTACCGCCACCGCCGAGTGCAGGGTCACGGACGCGTCCGGCGACCTGTGCGCGCACGGCACGACCACCTGCCTGATCCTGCGACCGCCGAGGGCCGGCAGACAAGCGTGAGCGACCAGGGAAGTGGATCACACTATGGAGGGTCGGGCAGTGAAGACAGCGGCACTGTTTCCTGGACAGGGGGCCTTCGACGGCAAGGCACTGCTCGCCGCCGCGGAGCGTCATCCGGACATCGGTGACGTCTTCGCGGAGATCGATGCGGTCACGGCGGCGGAGGCCGGTCGCAAGCTGTCGGCGATCGTCCTCAGCGACGAGCCCGCGACCATGAGCGAGCTGCTGGCGGACGACCCGTGGGTCTCGCAGTTGGCGATCTACGGGGTGGACGTGGCCGTGCACCGCGTGCTCGAGCGCGCGGGCTGGCGTCCCGACGTCCTGGCCGGGCACAGCCTCGGGGAGATAGCGGCGCTCGTGTGCGCCGGCGCGTACACCGTCGCGGACGGCGCCCGGGTGATCTGGGAGCGGGTCCGGGCGGTGGAGGGGCTGGAACTGCGCGGCGGGTACATGGCCGCGCTCTCCACCGGCGCCGAACGGGCCGGCCTGATCGCCGCCCTCGTCGCCGACGGCTCGCTCGCGGTGGCGGCGGAGAACCACCCCACGCAGACGGTGCTGTCCGGGTCGGCGGCCGCGATGGACATCGTGCGGGAGGTCGCGGGCGCGGTGAAGGTGCCGTCCGCCAGGCTCGCGGCCGGTGTCCCCTTCCACTGCCCGCTCCTGGAGCCCGCGGTCGCCCGGTTCGCCGCCGCCGTCCGGGCGATCCCGATCCGCGCCCCGCACACCCCGGTCTACTCGCCGATCTACGGCCGCTACTACGAGCCGGGCGAGGACATGGGCGCCGCGCTGGCGGGTCACTTCGTGGAACGGGTGCGCTTCGCCGACGCGGTGCGCGCCCTCCACGCCGACGGGGTACGGGTGTTCGTCGAGTGCGGCGCCCTGGAGACCGTCAGCAAACTGGTCAGGCGCAACCTCGACGGGGCCGATTTCGCGGCCGTGCCGGGCCTGACCGACGCGGGCCGCCCGATCGAGGACGCCGTGTCCCGGCTGCGCGACCTGGGCGCGATCGAGGCGGCGCCCGCCGTCCCGGAGGGACTGCTGCCCGGTGTGGACGCCGAGGCGTTCGCCCTGTTCTGGGCCGATCGAGGCGGCGCCATCGTCGAACGCATCCGCCGGGAGTTCGCCGAGTACGGCACGCCCGCCCCGGCCACCGCGCCGGCCGCTGTCCCGGCCGCCTCGGTCACGGCGCCGGCCGCCGTCCCGGCCTCGGTCACCGCGCCGGTCACCGCGCCGGTCACCGCCTCGGTCACCGCGCCGGCGGGCGACCTCGGCGACGACCTGCGCCGCCTGTACGCCGACGCCCTCGAGTACCCGGTGGAGGTGTTCACCGACGACGTGCTCCTGGAGGCCGAGCTCGGTATCGACTCCGTCAAACAGGTGGAACTGCTCACCCGGGTGTCCGAACGCTACGGCCTGCCCGCCAGGTCCGGGAGTTTCCGGCTGGACGAGGTCGCCACGATGGACAAGGTCATCGGGTACGTGCGGGCCACGCTCGGCGAGCACGGCGCGGCCGGGCGCTGATCCATGGACATGCTGAACGGCAAGGTCGCGCTGGTCACCGGGGGCGCCAGAAATGTCGGCAAGGCCATCGCGACCCGGCTCGCGGAGTGCGGCGCCCACGTCATCGTGAACTACTTCCACGCGCACGACGAGGCGAGAAGAACCCAGGCCGAACTCCTCGCGGCCGGTTGTTCCGTGGAACTGATCAGGGCGTCGGTGGCCCGGCCCGAGCAGGTGGAGCGCATGTTCGCGGCGATCCGCGAGCGTCACGGCCACCTCGACATCCTGGTCAACAACGCCGCGTCCGGGGCACTGCTGCCGCTGGACGAGGTGACCGGCGAGGACCTGGACAAGGGCTGGAACACCAACGTCAAGGGCGCGCTGGAGTGCGCCCGGCATGCCCTGCCGCTGATGGAGCGGCGAGGGGGCGGGTCGATCGTCAACGTCTCCGCCCTGGGCGGCGCGCAGTTCGTCATGGCCAACTATTTCGCCTGCGCCCCGGCCAAGGCCGCGATGGAGGCGCTGACCAGGTATCTGGCGGCCGAGTACGCCTCCCGCAACGTCCGGGTCAACACCGCCTCCGCCGCCATGCTGGTCAGCGAGGTGGCCGACCTGTTCCCCGACGCCGCGCGGATGCAGGAGGCCATCCGGCGCGCGACCCCGGCGGGCCGTCTGGGGACCCCCGAGGAGTTCGCCGACGTCGTGCTGTTCCTGGCGAGCGACCGGTCACGCTGGGTCACCGGCCAGGTCGTGCTCGCCGACGGCGGTCTCTCGCTGGGGACGAGCATGCTCTCGCCCCCGCCCGAGGTTCCCGCGGAGGCACTCGCCGAGGTTCCCGCGGAGGCCCTCACCGAGATCCTCGCTGAGATCCCCGCTGAGATCCCCGCCGAGATCCCCGCGGAGGCCCCGGCGGAGGCCGTCGTACCGCAGGACGAAGCGGAGACCGCGGCGCAGGACGAGCCGGACGGGATCGCGATCGTCGGCATGGGGCTCGCGGTGGCCGGCGCGAACAGCCCCGAGGAGTACTGGGAGCTCCGGCTCCGCGGCGAGGAGCTGTTCGTGCCGGTGCCCCCCGACCGGTGGGCCCGTGCCGAGTTCCACTCCGACGACCTGGCGGCCGAGGACAAGTCGTACCAGGACCGCTGCGTCTTCATCACCGGCTTCCGCCCCGACCCGGACGTCCTGGAGGAGGGGGAGAGCGCCGAGGACCACGAGCACACCACGATGTGGCTGCGCCACTCGATGGTCCAGGCCATGCGCGGTGTGAGCACCCGGCCCGGCGACAGGTTCTCCTGCAGCATCGGCTACACGCCCGACGGCAACCAGCACCTTGAGGAGGCCGGGGTCCTGGCCGCGGTCGCCGACCGGGCCGAACGGCTCCTCGCGGGCCTCGACCTGACCGGACCGGCTCGTGACACGCTCCTGACCGAGCTGCGCGGACGGCTCGCGCGCCGCTACCGCCGCGGCTCCGCCGCCGACCCCTCCCGGTACCTGCCGTACCGGGTGGGACGCCTGGCCATGGAGGGCGTGCTTCCACCGGACACCCGGCTGCAGATGGTGGACACGGCCTGCTCCTCCTCGCTCTACGCCGTGGACATCGAGGCCAAGGCGCTGCTCGGCGGCGACGCCGACGTGGCGGTGTGCGGGGGCGCCTTCGCGCTGGGCCCCCGGGGCACCGTGCTGTTCTCCAAGCTGCAGGGCCTGTCCAAGCGCGGCGAGGTACGCGCCCTGGACGCCGAGGCCGACGGCGTCATCTTCGCCGACGGAGCGGCCGTGGTCGTGCTGAAGCGCCTCAGCCGCGCCCGCGCCGACGGCGACGACGTCCTCGGCGTCATCCACACGATCGGCACCTCCTCCGACGGCAAGGGCAAGGCGGTCTACGCGCCGAACCCCGACGGCCAGGCCCTGGCCATGGAACGGGCCCGGCCGGACGACGTGGACTGGATCATCGCGCACGCCACCGGCACCCCGGCGGGGGACCTGGCCGAGTTCACCACGCTGCGCGCCTACCACGGGGACCGGCGGATCGCGGTCACCTCGAACAAGTCGCTGGTCGGGCACACCGGGTGGGCGGCGGGCGTCGTCTCCATGATCGAAGGCGTGCTGGGCCTGCGCCACGAGACGATCGCGCCGCAGTTCCGCTTCACGTCGCCACCCGCGGACTTCCGCATCGAGGAGTCCGGCCTCTACATCCCCACCGAGGCGCGGCCGTGGCCGGCCGGGCGCCGCCGCGCCGTGGCGGTCTCCGGGTTCGGCTTCGGCGGCACCAACGCCCACCTGGTCATCAGCGAGGCGTCACCCCCCGCCGCGACGGCCCCGCCCGGACCGCTTCCCACCGCGGGACCCCTCTCTCCCGGGGAAGCCCTTCCCGACGGGGGAAGGCTCACCGCGCCGTCCCCCGTCCGTGACCGCATCGCCGTCGTCGGCTGGGCGGCGCACGTACCCGGCCTGGCCGGCCGGGAGGCGGTCACGGCGTGGCTGCGCGGCGACGGCGCCGCTCCCGACCAGGGCTTCGGCGACATCTACCCCGTACCGGACTTCGGGAAGGTACGCCTGCCGCCGCGCACCATGCGTACGATCGACCGCTGCCAGCTCATGATCCTCGAATGCGGTCACCAGCTCCGGGCGGAGCTGGCCGGTGCGTGGGAGACGCTGGCCGAGCGCACCGCGGTGCTCGTCGGGCACCTCGGCCCCACCCGGGCGGGCATGCTGTACGCCAACAGGTGCTACCTCGACAGCATCGACCACACCCTGTCGGACGACCCCGCCCTCCTCCCGCCCGAGGTCCTGCGGGCGCTGATGGACGGACTGCGCGAGGACGCCGGACGGCTGGTCCCGCCCGCCAACGAGGATTCCTTCCCCGGGATGATGCCCAACGTCATCTCCGCCCGGGTGGCGAACTACTTCGACCTCAACGGCCCGAACCTGACGATCGACGCCGGTCTGGCCTCGACCCTGCACTCGTTCGACATCGCCTGCCGCTACCTGCGCGCCGGCGGCGTCGACATGGCACTGGTGGGCGGCATCAACGGCAACAGCCTTCCCGAGCTGCTCCCCCTGCTGACGGAGGAGTTCGGCCCGCGGGGACGGCCGGTCGCCGCCGAGGGCGCCTTCATGTTCGCGATCACCCGCGAGCGCGTGGCCGCCGAGGCGGGCCTGCCGGTCCTCGGCTGGGTGGAGACCGGCCCCGGCGGCGCGGTGACCGTGGAGCGCGAATCCGGTGACGCGGTGACCGTGGAGTGCGGACCCGGCGCGCCCGAACACGCCCGCTACCTGGGCGCGTCGGGGGGCGTGGCGCTCCTGCGCGCGCTGCACACCGAGGGCCTGCCCGCCACCATCGCCTGTTCCGGCGAGCCCGGGGCGCCCACCGTCAGCCTGACACCCGTCACCCCGGACGCGCCGGACTGGTACGCGCGGTCGACGGAGAAGCCACTCGCGCCCGGGTTCGCCGACGCCGGGCACCACGCCCCCGGCAGGCCCGTCCAGGTGCTGCGGCACGTCTCCGAACTGGCGCCCGCACCCGCGCCCGCCATCGGTCCCGCACGCCCCTTCCTCCCCGGCGGCGTCGTGGTACTCGTCGACCGGCCGGAGCTCGCCGAGGGGCTGGAGGGACTTCCGCCGGACGCGAGGATCCTGTCCTGCGCGCCCCCCGCCGTCCCCCGTCCCGGCCTGTACCACCTCCCCGAGGTCACCGAGGAGGCGGTCGACGCCGTCCTGGGCGGCCGGATCCCGTCGCACGTGCGCGTCCTGGCCGACCTGACCGCCTCCGCGCCGCCCGAGAGCTGCGTCGCCGAGGGCGCTCCCACCCTGGAGGCACTGCACGACCTCGCCTTCCTGACGCTGCGCCGCTGCCCGGACGCCTCCGTCACGACGCTGCTCCTCGGGGCGCTCCCGCACGGTGTGCCGCACCCGTACACCGGCCTGTTCTCCGGGCTCATGAAGGTGGCCCACCTGGAGTCGCCGGACACGGACCGGTTCATGATCGCCACCGGTGTGCGCGACGTGCCCGAGGCGCGGCGCGCCGCCGAGCAGGAGGCGCGCAGACGGCGGTCGCTGCCCGTGGTGTTCGACGTGGACGGGGAACGTCACGCGTACACGCTGGTGGAGAGGCCGGTGCGGGTCGGGGACGCGGCGCGGCTCTCGGAGGAGTCGGTGGTCGTCGCGGTCGGCGGCGCGCGCGGGATCACGGCCGAGCTGATGAAGGCGCTCGCCGAGCGGTTCGGGCCCACGCTCTACCTCCTGGGGAGCAACCCGCTCGACGGTTACCCGCCCGAGGTGTTCGAGCAGGGCGACGAGGACTTCGCCGCCGGGCGCAAGACCTACCTGCGTGCCCAGCTCAGGGCGCGTCCGGGCACCCCGGTGGCGGTGTTCAGCCGGGAGTACGACCGCATGGCCGACGCCAGGGCCGCCCGTCGCAACATCGACGCCATGGTCGAGCACTGCGGGCCGGACCGGGTCCGGTACCTGACCTGCGACGTCACCGACGCGGACGCGGTACGCGAGGCGATCGCCACGATCCTGGCCACCGGCCGGGAGATCGACGTGCTCGTCAACGCCGCGGGGCGCAACGGGTCGGCGCTGATGGCCGACAAGGACGTGGCGACCTTCCGCGCCGTCCGCGACCTCAAGCTGGTCTCGCACCGCAACCTCAAGCGCGCCCTCGCCGGGCACCCGCCACGGCTGTGGTGCAGCTTCGGCTCGCTGCTCGGCTTCTTCGGCCAGCGGGGAGAGGCCGACTACGCCTCGGGCAACGACTTCCTCGCCACCGCGGGCGCCTACGAGGCCGCGGTGTCGGGGACGGCGGAGGTCACGCTGGGCTGGACGCTGTGGGGCGGCGTCGGCATGGGAGCCTCCCCGCTGGTCAGCGACTACTACGAGCGGCGCGGCTTCTACACGCCCATGACGGCCGCCGAGGGCGTCCACCACTTCGTCCGCGAGATGCACGCGTCGGACCCGGCGGCGAGCGTGGTCTACCTGGGTGAGGCCGAGCGGCGCACGGTCGAGGAGTTCTACCCCGGCTTCTTCACCGGCACGACCGGGAAGGCGGACCCCGCCCCCCTCACCGCCCGGCCCCTCACCGCCCCGGCCCCCCCAGCCCGTCCCGAGCCGCCCTTCTACCTGCGGCGCCTCGTCGCCCGCGAGGCCGGAGCGGTGACGTACGAGTGCCTGTTCGACCTGACCGCCGACGCCTACCTGCGCCACCACACGGTCAACGGACAGCCCACCCTGCCCGGGACGTTCATCACCGAGATCGCCGCCGAGGCGGCCCTGGACCTCCGGCCCGACCTGCGCGTCATCGGCTTCACCGACCTGCGCTTCGAGCGCTTCCTGCGGATCTTCGAGAACGCGGCGCCCGTGCCCAAGCGGATCCACGCCCGCGTCGCGCACGCCGGGGCCGACCTGGTCACCGTCGACGTCCGGCTGGCGACCGACATCGTCTCGCCCGGCGGGATCGTGCTGAGCAGGGACACCACCCACTTCAGCGCGCGCGTGCTGCTGGCCGGGCGCTTCGGCGTCCCGCCGCGCGTCCGGCCGTGGCCCGACGACGCCGCCGAGGTGCCCGTGCCCGACCCGTACCACGTCGAGGGCACCCCCGTACTGCTCACCGGACCCTTCGTGACCACGGCCGGAACCCGGTCCCACCCGCGCGGCAAACGGGCCCGGTTCGCCCCCGACCTACGGCCGGACGACCCGGTGTGGTCGCGGTTCACGATGCCGAGCCTGCTGCTGGACGGCATGGCCCGCCTGGGGGTGCTCCACCTCCAGGACGGGCACCTGGTACCGGTGGCGGCGCCGCTGTCCATCCGCCGCATCGACCTCTACCAGCCGGCCAACGACCTGGCGCTGGCCGCCTCCGGGCCGATCGAGCTCTACGCCACACCGGCGGGCCCCGCCTTCACGACGGACGGCCCCGTGGAGAACCGGTTCGTGGCCGCCAGGCCGGACGGCACGGTCGTCGCCCAGATCAAGGACGTCTCCGCCACCGTGCTCGGCCACCTCAGCGTGGACACCGGTGTGTTCCACACGCCCGACCTGGCCCTCGCGGCCGCTGGAGGACAGTGACGATGACCGCACCCACCGCGCCGGGACCCGAGGGCCGCCACCTGATGGGCGCGCTGAGCAGCTTCAAACGCGACTCGCTGCGCCTGCTCACCGACCTTCAGGGGTACGGGGGCATCGCCCGGGTCCGGCTCGGCCCCTACCTCGTCCACCAGCTCACCGGCCCCGACTTCATCAAGCACGTCCTCCAGGACAACATCGGCAACTACCGGCGCGGACGCTTCTACCAGGGCTTCAACCTGTTCATGGGCCGCGGCATGCTCACCACGGACGGCGCCGAGTGGCGCGCCCGCCGCGACGTCAGCCAGCCGTTCTTCCAGCGTTCCTGGCTGAACGGCGCCTCCGGGGTGCTCACCTCGTGCGTCGAGGAGCTGATCGAGCGCTGGGCCGGTCCCGCCGAGAGGGGGGAGGAGGTCGAGCTCGTCGACGAGATGATGTGGCTGGCCATGGGGATGCTCAGCCGGATGCTCTTCGGCGTCGACCTGCGCGACAGGTACCGGGAGCTGGCGCCGGCCGTCCGCTTCTCGCTCAAGGCCATGATCCTCACCGGCGAGGTGAGCCAGATGCTGCCGAGCTGGGTGCCGACGAAGTACCGCCGTGAGCTGAAGCACTACCAGGGCGTGCTCAACGGCGTGATGGACGACGTGATCGCGCTGCACCGCGCCGGTGGCGGCGACCCCGACGACCTGGTCAGCGCGCTGCTCAAGGCCACCGACGCGGAGACCGGCCGCCCGTGGACGGACCGGCAGATCAGGGCCGAGCTGAAGACGCTGTTCATGGCCGGGCACGAGACGACCGGCTGCGCGCTGGCGTGGACGCTGTACTCCGTCGCCCAGCACTCCGACGTGCGCCGCAGGCTCGAGGAGGAGGTCGGCTCGGTGCTCGGGGACCGCGTGCCGACGCCCGAGGACCTGCCCCGGATGCCGTACCTGCGCCAGGTGGTCGACGAGTCGCTGCGGCTGTACCCGCCGATCTGGGTGTTCCCGCGCGACCTGGTCGAGGACGACGTGATCGGCGGCTACCACGTGCCGGCCGGGACGACCCTGCTCATCCCGCCCTACGCCGCCCACCGCGACCCGGCCGTGTGGGAGAACCCCGAGGCGTTCGACCCCGAGCGGTTCTGCCCGGCGGGCCGGGGCCCGGCCCGGTACACCTACCTGCCCTTCGGCGGCGGGCCGCGGCGCTGCGTCGGCTACTCCATGGCGCTGCTGGAGATGCAGTTCGCCGTGGCCATGATCGTGCGCCGGTACCGTGTCAGCCTCGTCCCCGCCCAGCAGATCGCGCCGATCGGCCTGGTCTCCCTGCGGCCCGCGCGCGGGATCCGCATCCGGCTCACCCGGACCGGCCCGTGAGCGCGACGGCCACCACCCCCGTCCACCGGTACGTCTGGGAGCCGGCCCCGGCCCCGGTCCTGCCCGCGCACCCGTCGCGGGAGCTGACCGGCCGCCGGATCGCCGTCGTGGGCGGCCTGGACCGGACCGCCGACCGTGTGAGCGCCGAACTCGCCCGGTTCGGCGCCGTCCCCTGGCGGATCGGCGACCCGGGTGTGCCGGACGCCGTCGTGGACCTGACCCTGGCCGCCCCGTTCGACCCGGTCGACGCGGTGAGCTGGGAGAAGCCGCTGCTGCGCACGCTCGCCACGCTCCGGCACTGCTACGACGACTGGGCGCGGGAGAGCGACTGCCGCCGCCTCGGCTACCTGGCCGTCACCTACCAGGGGGGCCACATGGGCTACGGCCGGACGCCCGCCCACCAGCCGCTGGGCGGCATCTGGGCGGGCCTGGCCAAGACGCTCCACCGCGAGCTGCCCAACGTCAACGCGCGAATCGTCGACGTCGACGACCCCGAGTGCCCCGACCTGCCCGGCATCGTGGCCCGCGAGCTGTACCGGTGGGGGCTCTGCGAGGTCGGCTACCTCGGCGGCGTACGTCACACGCTCGTCCCGCGCGCCCGCCAGGCGCCGCCCGCCACGGCCGGGCCGGGCCCGCGGGACGTCGTCCTGGTCTGCGGCGGCGGGGTCGGCATCGGCCACGCGCTGGCCGTCGAGCTGGCCCGCCGGCACGGCTGCGAGGTCGTCGTCACCGGCCGCCGGGCCGCGCCGGACGGGACCGAGGAGTGGCTCGACCTCGACGAGGACGGGTTCGACGCCTATCGCCGCGACCTGATGCGCCGCGCCGCCGCCGAGGGGACGCTGCGCGAGACGCGGATCGGGATCGAGCGACTGGCCCGGCAGCGGGAGCTGAGCCGCAACCTGCGCGCGGCGGCCGGTGAGGGGCTGCGCGTCCGCTACGAGGCCTGCGACCTCACCGACCCGGTCGCGGTGCGCGCCCTGGTGGCGGGGCTGGGACCGCGGCTGACCGGCGTGGTCTACATCGCGGGCGTGGACCGGCCGGCCAGGCTCCCGGCCAAGGCCGACCAGGACGTCCTGGCCGGGGTGGCGGTGAAGGTGACCGGTTTCCTGCGCCTGTTCGACGCCGTCCGCGACCGCGACCTGGCCTTCTTCTGCAACGCCGGGTCGCTCACCGGGCGGCTGGGCGGGATGACGGGCGAGCTGGACTACGCGGCGGGCAACGAGGCGCTGGCGCGCCTCGGCCTGTGGGCCGACCGGTCCGCCCCGTTCCGGACGATCACCGCCTGCTGGCCGCTGTGGCAGCGGCTGAGCGCGTCCACGAACGTCGACGCCGCGCTGCGGTACATGACGGCGCTGGACCCCGCGCAGGGCCTGGACCTGTGGTGCCGCGAGCTGGTGTCCGGCTCGGGGGAGGTGACGTTCCTCGGCCGGCTCGGCCAGGCACTGCGTCCCGTGCAGGCCGCGCAGTTCGTCGTCGAGCACCCGCTGCCCGGGTTCGACACCGCCTACCCGCGGATCTTCCACCTGGGGGAGCCGATCGCCTACCGGCCGCCCGAGCGGCTGGTCACGCGCGTGCGCTTCGGCGCCGACACGGTCCCCGCGTTCGGCGACTTCCTCGTCGACGACAGGCCCGCGCTCCCGGTGAGCCTGCTGCTGGAGAGCGCGCTGCGTTCCGCGGAGTGGACGGTGCCCGAACAGGGCGCCCCCCGGATCCCGTCCGAGCTGCGCGACGTCGAGGTCGACCTGGCCGCCCTGGCGACGGACGGCGGCGAGCTGGTCCTGGACAGGGAGACCGTCGCCGGGGACACAGGCACGACCGGGGGCGCCGGGGACGGAGGGGGGCGCTGGAACGCCTCGGTGGTCTTCCGCAGGCCGTCGGACGGCGCGGTGGTGGCGCGGATGACCGTGGGCTACGGCGAGCCGGACGAACCGGGCCTCTCCGCACCCGCCCTCCCCGTAGGGGAACCCTCCGCGCCGGTCCTCCCCACGCCGGTCCTCTCCGCGCCGGTCCTCTCCGCGCCGGAACCCTCCACGCCGGCCCTGCCCGTGCCGGGGGAGGGCGAGGGGACGGGCGCGCCGCCGGGTGAGCCCGCCCACCCGGGCCTGCGCCGGCGGGGGGCGCTGATCCCGGCGGCCCGATGGCGCGTGGACCCCGCCGGCGCCCCCGCCGGGGACGTGCCGCCCTGCTGGCCCGCCGACCTGTGGGCGGCCGACATGGTGCCCGCGCACCGGCTGCCCGTCGCCGCGGTGGAGAACATCGTCGGGGCCGCCCCGGGCCGGGGCCGGCGGCTGCGCGTCTCCCGCGTCGCCGTCCACGCGGACATCCCGCCGGCGGACCTCGTCATCGGCGTCACCGGCGTCACCGGCCGGGCCTCCGGACGGACCTGGGTCGCCGTGGACGCCGGCACCGCGCGGCCGGTCCTCACGCTGCACGATCCCGAGCTCGGCACCTGACGGCCAGGAGGAGAGGAGACGCTCATGGCGAAGGTCACGATGGCGGACATCTACCGCCAGGAGCACATCGACGACCCGTACCCGCTGTACCGCCGGGTGCGCGAGGCCGACCCGGTGTACTGGGACGACACGATGGGCGACGAGGGTGCCTGGATGGTCACCGGCTACGCCGCCGCCCAGACCGCCCTCATGGACCCCCGGCTGTCGGCCAAGCGCCCGCACTGGGGCCCCGACCGGCTGCCCGGCGACCCCGAGCTCGACTCCGCGCACCGCGCGATCGACCAGCAGATCGTCGTGAGCGACGCGCCCGAGCACACCCGGCTGCGCCAGCACCTCACCCGGCCGTTCCTGCGCCGCCGGGTCGACGCCATGCGCGAGGACGTGACCAAGCTCACCCACGCCCTGCTGGACGCGGCCGTCGACGGCGAGTCCGGCGAGATGGACGCGATGGACCGCTTCTCCTTCGCGCTGCCGGCCATCAGCCTCACCGGGATGCTCGGCATCCCCGCCTACGACCAGCGCTACCTGTCGTGGATGCTCAGCCTGGGCCTGCTCATCGACGACGGCCCGCTGAGCCGCTCGCACCACCGCAAACTGCTCGGCGGGGTCGCCGAGTACACCGACTTCTTCGCCCGGCAGATCGCCGACCGGCGCGCGGCCGGCCCCGGGGGACAGAAGGAGGTCCTGGTGCAGACGCTGGCCGACCACTACACCGGCGGCGGCTTCGCCAACGCCGAGGAGCTGCACGGCAACCTCGCCTTCCTCCTCACCGCGGGCCAGATCAGCACCGCCCACCAGATCGGCAACACCCTGCTGCACCTCCTGCGCCACCCCGAGGCCTACGAGCGCCTCAGGGCCGACCCGGCCGCCGTCCCCGCCGCGACCGCCGAGTTGATGCGCTACGACGCCTCCATCCAGCTCACGAAGCGGCGCGTGCGCGAGCCGTTCGAGCTGGGCGGGCACGAGCTGGAGACGGGCCAGGAGGTCTTCGTGTGGATCGGCGCGGCCCACCGCGACCCCGAGGAGTTCGCCGACCCCGACCGGCTCGACCTCGACCGGACCGGGGTGAAGCACATCGCCTTCGGCCACGGCGTCCACTACTGCCTCGGCGGCCGGCTGGGACAGCTCGTCCACGACGTGGCGGTGCAGGCGTTCGTCGAGCGCGTCCCCTCCCCGCGGCTGCTGACCGACAAGATCGAGCGTTCGGTCATGCCCACCTTCCGAGGACCGTACAAACTGCCCGTCGGTTTCGGCCGATGAGCGCCCACCCCCACCACCTACCACCGAAGGAGAACCGAGCATGTGCGGCATAACCGGATGGGTGGACTTCGAACGTGATCTCACCGCGGAGCTGCGGCTGCTGCGCGAGATGGCCGACACCATGGCGTGCCGTGGCCCCGACGACGCGGGCGTGTGGGCCGACACCCACGTCGGCATCGGTCACCGCAGGCTCGCGGTCATCGACATCGAGGGCGGCACCCAGCCGATGACGGCCGAGCGGGACGGTCGCGTCCTGGCCGTCCTGACCTACTCCGGCGAGGTCTACAACTACCGCGAGCTGCGCGAGGAGCTCAAGACCAGGGGCCACCGCTTCCGCACGGCCAGCGACACCGAGGTGGTGCTGGCGGCGTACCTGGAGTGGGGCGAGAACTGCGCGGACCACCTCAACGGCATGTTCGCGTTCGGGGTGTGGGACGTCGCGCGGCAGGAGATGGTGCTCGTCCGCGACCGCCTGGGCATCAAGCCGCTCTACTACTACCCGACCCCCGGCGGGCTCGTCTTCGGCTCGGAGCCCAAGGCGATCCTGGCCAACCCCCTCGTCAGGCGCGCCATGGACCTCGACGGCCTCCGCGAGATCCTGACCTTCACCAGGATCCCCGGCAGGACCGTCTACCAGGGCATGTACGAGGTGCTCCCCGGCGAGATCGTCAAGGTCGGCGCGAACGGCCGCACCTCCAGGCGCTACTGGAAGCTGGAGGCGCGCCCGCACACCGACGACCTGAAGACCACCGTCGACACCGTCCGCGGGCTGCTGGAGGACATCGTCGACCGGCAGCTCGTCTCCGACGTGCCGCTGTGCGTGCTGCTGTCGGGCGGCCTCGACTCCAGCGTGCTCACCGCCCTGGCGGCCAGGAAGCTCGGCGAGCGCGGCGACAGGGCCCGCTCCTTCGCCGTCAACTTCGTGGGCGAGGGCGAGGAGTTCACGGCCGACGACATGCGCGGCACCATGGACGCCCCGTTCGTCGCGGAGGTGGCCCGCCACGTCGGCTCCGACCACACCGACATCGACCTGGACGCCAGGGAGCTGGCCTCGGCGGCGGCCCGCGGCGCGGTGCTGAACTCCCGCGACATACCGATCGGGCTCAGCGACATGGACGCCTCGCTGTACCTGCTCTTCAAGGCCATCAGCGAGCGCTCCACGGTCGCGCTGTCGGGAGAGTCCGCCGACGAGCTCTTCGGCGGCTACATCTGGTTCCACGACCCGAACGTGGTCAACGCCCCGGTCCTGCCGTGGACCGCGTACGGGGCGATGGACCACACCGCGCTGTTCGACCTGGGCCTGCTGCAAAAGCTCGACCTGCAGGGATACCTCACCGACCGCTACCACGAGGCGATCGCCGAGGTGCCGCGCCTGGAGGGGGAGAGCGGTCTGGAGCGCCGGATGCGCGAGATCAGCCACCTGCACCTCACCCGCTTCCTGCAGCTCATGCTGGACCGCAAGGACCGCACCAGCATGGCCTGCGGGCTGGAGGTGCGCGTGCCCTTCTGCGACCACCGGCTCGTCGAGTACGTCTTCAACGTCCCCTGGTCGATGAAGACCCACGACGGGCGGGAGAAGAGCCTGCTGCGGGCGGCCGCCGCCGACCTGCTCCCGCAGTCGGTCCTCGAACGGCGCAAGAGCCCCTACCCCTCCACCCAGAACCCCGCCTACGACCAGGCGGCCAACAGGGAACTCGGCGCCATCCTCGACGACCCGGGATCGCCCATCCACTCGTTCCTCGCCAAGGACAGGGCCCGGGTGAGGGCGGACGGCAACGGCCCCGCCGGGCGCATGGAGCGCAACCTCCTCGACAACACGCTGCAGATGAACACCTGGATCGCCACCTATGACATCAGCGTGGACATCTGACCCCATGGACGCCCGGCACGGCACGCCCGACCAAGGAGAGGAAGCCTCGTGACCCCATCGCCGGCATCACAACCCCTGGAGACAGAGGACGGCCTCTGGGACGAGCAGGCCAACGACTGGGCGGAGATCCAGGAGGCGCAGTGCACGCCGCTGTTCGAGGCGGCGCTGAGCGAGATGAACGTCGGACCCGGCACGACCGTCCTGGACGTGGGCTGCGGCTCCGGCCTGGCCCTGGCGATCGCCGCCGGACGGGGCGCGACGGTCAGCGGGCTGGACGCCTCGCCGGAACTGCTGCGCATCGCCCGCCGGCGGGTGCCCGCGGCCGTCGAGCTGCGCACCGGGCACCTCGACCGCCTGCCCTTCGACGAGTGTGCCTTCGACGTGGTCATGGCGTACAACGCCCTGCGTTACGCGGCGGACCCGGTGGCCACGGTCGCCGGGTTCGCCCGCGCGGCCAAGCCGGGCGGCGTGGTCTGCGTCGGAGGCTGGGGCGAGCCCTCCAGATGCGAGACGACCGCGTTCCTGTTCTCCGTGGTCATGGCGCTGCCCGAACTGCCCCACGGCAGCCAGGGAGACGCGCCCAACACCCCCGAGCAGATCCGCGCGGTCATGCGCGCCGCCGGGCTGGAGCCGGAACGGACCGGTGAGGTCTCCTGCCCGTTCGTCTACGAGAGCCCGCAGGCGGCGTGGCTGGCGCTGAGCTCGACCGGGCTGCTCCGCTTCGCGGTCGCCCGGCTCGGCGAGCCCGCCGTCCGGGACCTGTTCGACACCGCCTTCGCGCCGGCGGTGCGCGACGACGGCACCGTCCGCCAGGAGAACGTCTTCGAGTACTCGATCGCCCGCGTGCCCGCGTGATCCCGACGATCGCACGGTCCCGACGACCGCGCGTGCCCGCACGGTCCCGACCTCAGGAGAGCCCATGCACACCACCCTCATCGTCGCCCACTTCAAGCCGGGCAGCGAGGCCGAGATCGCCCGCCTGTTCGCCGAGTCCGACGCCACGGAACTGCCGCACATCATCGGCGTCAAGCGGCGCAAGCTCTTCACCTTCCACGACATCTACATCCACATGGTGGAGGCGGAGCAGCCGGTGGCCGGGCCGGTGACGAGCCACCACGACAGCCCGCTGTTCCAGAAGATCAGCAAGGCGCTCGACGAGCACATCATGCCGTTCGAGGGCCGCTGGGGCTCGATCCAGCAGGCGTCGGCCCAGCAGTTCTACCACTGGGAACCCGGCTCCGGCGTGATCACTCCCTGACGTCCGGACCTACGAGAGGAGTTCGACATGACCGTCTCCGAACCTCAGCAGATGAACCAGCGGCCCCTGTTCGGTGTGCTGACCGGCACCTGGCTGTCCCAGGCCGGGTACGTGGTGTGCGAGCTGGGAGTCCCCGACCACCTGTCCGACGAGCCCCGCGACATCGAGGAGGTGGCCGCCGTCGTGGGCGCCCACCCCGACGCCCTCTACCGCGTGATGCGGGCGCTGGCGGCGGTCGGCGTGTTCGACGAGACGAGCCCGCGGCACTTCACGCTCAACGACGAGAGCCGGATGCTGCGCTCGGACTCCCCCTCGTCGTTCAGGCACTTCATCCTGCTCAACGGCATGGAGCACATCAAGCTCTTCGCCGAGCTGCTCGACACCGTGCGCACCGGCCGCCCGGCCTCCGAGAAGGTGTACGGCAAACACCTCTACGACTACCTGGGCGACCACCCGGAGCTGCAGGACCACTTCTTCGCCGCGCACGGCCGCACCGCCCCCCGGGTCGCCATGCGCGCCCTGTCGGAGACGGACTTCTCCGACGCGCGCACCGTCGTGGACCTCGGCGGCGGCGACGGCGCCCTGCTGGAGCACGTGCTCAAGGACAACTCCCACCTCAAGGGCGTCCTGCTCGACCTGCCCGACACCATCCCGTACGCCCGCGCCCGGCTGGAGGCGCAGGGCCTGGCCGACCGCTGCGAGCTGGTCGGCGGCAGCTTCTTCGACACCGTCCCGGCCGACGGCGACGTGTACGTGCTGGCCCACTGCCTGCACAACTGGAACGACGAGAGGTCGGCCGAGCTGCTGCGCAACATCCGCTCCACCATGCCGGGCCACGGCCGCCTGCTGATCCTCGAACACCTGCTGTCCGGGGAGGGCTTCAGCCTGGCCAAGCTGATCGACCTGCTGATGATGGCGGTCGACGGCAGGGAGCGCAGCGAGGAGGAGATCCGCGTCCTGCTCGACAAGTCGGGCTTCGAGATCCGGTCCGTGCGGACGGTGGAGTTCCCCGGCCTGCCGTCCGACAGCGTGATCGAGGCCGTCCCGGTATGACGATCGAGACGGACACGCCGGTACTGATCGTGGGCGGTGGGCTCGCCGGGCTGTCCACCGCCTTGTTCCTGTCGCACCGGGGGATCTCGTGCCTGCTCGTCGAGCGGTCCCCCGGCCTGTCGGCCCACCCGCGTTTCCGCGGGCTCACCGTCCGGTCCATGGAGCTGTACCGGTCGGTGGGCCTGGCCGAGCGGATCCAGGCGACGGGCACGCCCGGGGGCGACATCGGGGGCATCGCGCGGGTGAAGAACCTCGCCCACCCCGGCGCCGTCTGGGAGAAGACCGCCTGGGAGGACGACACCGCCCGGCTCAGTCCCGTCGACGCCTGCTCCTGCGACCAGAACAGGCTTGAGCCGATCCTCGCCGAGGACGCCCGCCGGCACGGCGCGGTGCTGTGGTTCGGCGTCGAACTGATCGGCCTGGACCAGAACGGCGACGGCGTCCTGGCGCTCCTGCGGGAGCGGTCCTCGGGCGCCGAGCACACCGTGCGCGCCCGCTACGTCGTGGCCGCCGACGGCTCGGGCGGCCCCTCCAGGCGGCTGCTGGGCATCGGCCGCAACGGTCCCGGCGTGCTCGGGCACCAGGTCAGCATCGTGTTCGAGGCCGACATCCCCCCGGAGCTGGACGGGCGCCGCTTCGGCGCCTGCTACGTGGAGGACGTCGGCGGCGCGCTGCTGCCGCGCGACGGCGGACTGTGGCAGGTGTCGGTCTCCTACTCCCCGGACAAGGGGGAACGCCCGGAGGACTTCACCGAGAGCCGCTGCCTCGAACTGATCGAGGCCGCCCTGGGGCGCGCGGAGCCGTCGGCGCGCGTGCGCGTGGCCGGCCCCTGGGAGGTGGCCGCCGCGGTCGCCGACCGCTTCCGGCGGGGACGGGTCTTCCTCGTGGGCGACGCCGCTCACGTCATGCCGCCCAGCGGCGGCTTCGGCGGCAACACCGGCATCCAGGACGCGCACAACCTGGCGTGGAAGCTGGCGGAGGTGCTCGACGGCACGGCGGGACCCGCGCTGCTGGACACCTACGACGAGGAGCGCCGGCCGGTCGCGGAGCTGACGTTGATCCAGTCGCTGGCCCGCATGCCGCTGTCCTGGCTGGGCGGGGACGGCGAGGCTCCGCCGCTGCCCCCGCAGCTCCCGCACAACACCGTCTCCCTGGGCTACCTCTACCGCTCGGCGGCCCTGGCCGACGACGCGTCCGACGACGCGTCCGACGACGCGTCCGACGACGCGTCCGGGCGTCCCGGTGGTCCCGGCGGGTTCGGCGAGGTGACCGTGGAGGATCCTCGCGAGCCCTCCGGCCGTCCCGGCTCGCGCGCGCCCCACCTGGTGATCGAGACGGACGGCGCGCGCAGGTCCACCCTCGACCTCTTCGGGGCCGGGATGACGCTGCTGACCGGGACGGGAACCGCCGCGTGGACCGTCGCGGCCGCGGAGGTGGCCGCCCGCCACCCGAGCCTGCGGCTGACCGAGTGGCGGATCGGTCCCGACGGCGACGTGCGGGACGTGGAGGGCCGCTGGCCCGGCGCGTACGGCGTCGGCCCGGACGGCGCGGTACTGGTCAGGCCCGACGGCTTCGTGGGCTGGCGGGCCCGCACGCTGCCGGACGACCCGGCCGGGGCCCTGGCGGCGGCGGTGGCCCGCTGCGTGGGCGCGGAGCCGCTCATGGCGTGACCGGGCCGGAGGGTCCGGCGGCGCGCGCCCGGCGCGGGCCGCCGGACCCGTTCGCGGGGTGGCGATCGACGGGCCTCAGAGGGTCGCCACCAGCAGTGCCAGGGTCACCGCCGAGAACACGACGAGGAACACCGGCATCAGCGCCGGCGGGCGCCGCTTCGGGTCCGAGTAGTCGCCGGCCCGGACGTGCGTGACGACGGCGCCGATCATCAGCAGCACGAGCCCGGCGGCGGCCGCCACGCCGAGCCACCTGACGGCCAGGCCGATCAGCAACCCGGCGCTGGCGGCCAGCTCCAGCGCGCCGATGACGGCCGTCATCCCCCGGCCGACGCCCAATTCCTCGAGCCCGGCCACGACCTTGGACTGGCCGAACAGTTTCATGGCTCCCGAGCCCAGGAAGGATATGGCCAGGATGACGCTCAGCGTCATGGCGGCTGTCTCCATCGATTACTTCCTCTTTCGATTCGCTCTTCGGTCGGAAATCATCTGGTAACGGAAATGCGGTTACCGGACAATGGTCAGACGATGGTATATTGTTAGTGCTTTCAAGTCAAGTTATATACAGTAACGCACACCCCCGGCGCGAAATCGCCCCAGGGGTGTGCGCGTTTACTCGGACCGGACCGGCGGTCAGTCGTCGGTCATGTGGCAGTACACCACCTCGTAGGCCTGCTGCTCGCCCTTGGTGAGCTCGCCGATGGGACGGAAGTGGGGCTCCACCGCAGGGTCGCGGACCATGGCCTCGAAGTCCTCGCGGCGTCGCCACTGGGTGTAGTCCACCACCAGATAACCGTCCACGCTGGCGTGGACATTTGTGGAGACATAGCCCGGCCGATGCTGGATTACCGCTTTGTGAGCGTCGATGATCCGGTCGATTAGCCGTTGCTGGTTGCGCGGTTCCGTACGGAAGACATTGATGAATGTAGCGACGTTCTGACCAGTGGAGATCTCGGCCATCGCTGCTGTGGTCCCTTCGTGCGAACGGGTTCACGGTCGGTGCCAGATTAACTTAACAAGGGCTATGAAAGATAGGCCGACTCAATTAGTCTGACCGCAGAAGAATCGCTCGAGAGGCAGAGGTGGATTTTCGTGAATGCACGAGCTGAAACTCCCGACTCGCTGCTTGTGACGAGACTGCGCGAACTCGGCATGAGCCTGGGCTTCGCCGGCGCGCTGCGCGCCGGCGTCAAGCTCGGCCTTCCCGACGCCCTGGGCGACGAGCCCGCCCACGTGAGCGCCCTGGCCTCCGCCGTCGGCGCCGACACCGAGACCCTGGACCGGCTGCTGCGCGCCCTGACCAGCCACGGCGTCTTCGAGGAGGTGGACGAGAGCCGCTACGCGCACACCGAGCTGTCGCGCCTGCTGCGCGAGGACGCGCCCGTGGGCGTGCGCTACATGGTGCTGTGGGCCAGCGCGCCGTGGACCTGGGAGGCGTGGCCGCGCCTGGACGACGCGGTGCGCACCGGCAAGGCCGTCTTCCCCGACATCTACGGCAAGGAGTTCTTCGCCTACCTCAAGGAGGAGGACGAGTCGTCGGCCCACGTGTTCAACCGGGCCATGACCCAGTCGAGCGCCATCACCTCCGCGGCCGTCGCCGACACCCTGGACCTGACCGGGATCGGCACGGTGGCCGACATCGGCGGCGGGCAGGGCCACCTGCTGCGCACGCTCCTGGAGAGGCACCCCGAGGCCCGCGGCGTCCTGTTCGACCTGGAGACCGTCGTCTCCGGCGCCGACGCGGCACTGCTGCCCGGCGGGCCGCTGGCCGGCCGCGCCACGGTCGTCGGCGGGGACTGCCGCCGGGAGATGCCGGTGGAGGCCGACCTGTACATCTTCAAGAACGTCCTGGAGTGGGACGACGAGAGCACCTACAACGCCCTGCGGCGGGTGGCCGAGGCCGCCAGGCCCGGAGCCAGGGTGGCGCTCGTCCAGAACCTCGTCGAGGACAGCTCCGAGATGAAGGTCACCACCACGATGGACCTGTTCCTCCTGCTCAACGTGGGCGGCAGGAAGCACACCCGGCGCAGCCTGGCCGGCCTGATGGAGCGCGCGGGCATCCGGCAGGACGGGGTCCGCCCGGTGCCGGACACGAGCCTGCACGTCATCGAGGGCACCGTGCTGGAGTCCAGGTGAGCGCGGGGGAGGGCCGGCTGCGCGTCCTGCTGCACCTGCGGGCGCAGGGGGAGCGGGAACTGGTCACCGCCTACGACGGGATCCGCCGGGAGGTCGCCGAGGCCGACGGCCACGTCAGCGACCAACTCCTGCAGTCGCTCGACGACCCGGGGCAGTGGCTGATCACCAGCGAGTGGGAGACGCCCGAGCACTACGCCCGGTGGGCGCGCGGGCACAGGGTCGACGAGCTCGCCGCCCCGATCGTCGAGGTCAGCGAGGACCGCCGGCACATGCGGTACGCCGTCCGCCGCCACACGGTGCGCGGTGAAGAGGGGACCGGGAGAGAGGGACCGGCATGACGACCCAGGACATCCGCATCGTGGACCTCGACGAGGTGCCCGGCAACACCAAGCGCGGCGGTGACCTGCGTGTCCTGCTGAGCTCGAAGACCGTGGGCGCCACGTCGGGCTACATGGGGGTCGCCGTGCTCAAGCCGGGCGAGCGCGTCAACGAGCACTACCACCCCTACTCCGAGGAGTACCTCTACGTCACCACCGGCGCCGTGACGATCGACCTGGACGGCGTGCCGCACGCGTTCGGCGAGGGCCAGGCGCTGCTGGTCCCGATCAACGTCCGGCACCGGGTCCGCAACACCGGCGACGCCGAGGCGCGCATCGCCTTCTTCCTCACCCCCCTCGCCCCCCGCCCGGAGCTCGGTCACGTGGACACCGAGGAGGGGCCGGGTGACTAGGGGAACGGTCGTCACCGGTGTCGGGGTGGTGGCGCCGGGCGGGATCGGCGCCAAGGCGTTCTTCGAACTGCTCACGGAGGGCAGGACCGCGACCCGGGCCGTCACGCTGTTCGACGCCACCGGCTTCCGCTCCAGGATCGCCGCCGAGTGCGACTTCGACGCGACCGCGTGCGGGCTCGACGTGCAGAAGGCGGCACGCATGGACCGCTACGTCCAGTTCGCCGCGGCGTCGGCCGTGGAGGCGCTGGCCCACGCCGGTCTCTCCGGCGACTGGGCCGACCCGTGGCGGGTGGGCGTGTCGCTGGGAACCGCCGTCGGCGGGACCACACTGCTGGAACGCGACTACGTCGTGGCCTCCAACAAGGGCCGGGACTGGCTGGTCGACCACCGCTACGCCTCGCCGTTCCTGCACTCGGCGTTCTCCCCGGGGCCGCTCGCGGGCGAGATCGCCGAGCTGGCGGGCGCCCGGGGCATCGTCCAGACGGTGTCCACGGGCTGCACGTCGGGGCTGGACGCCGTCGGCTACGCGCACCAGGCGATCAAGGAGGGCCGGGCGGACGTCATGATCGCGGGAGCGGCCGACTCGCCGATCTCGCCCATCACGGTGGCGTGCTTCGACGCGATCCGGGCCACCTCCGCGCGCAACGACGAGCCGCACCGGGCCTCCCGGCCGTTCGACCGCGACCGGGACGGCTTCGTGCTGGGCGAGGGCGCCGCCGTCCTGGTGCTGGAGGAGCGCGAGCACGCCAGGCGCAGGGGCGCCACCGTCCTGTGCGAGATCGGCGGGTACTCCACCCACGGCAACGCCTACCACATGACCGGGCTGACCCGGGAGGGCGTCGAGATGGCCGAGTCCATCACCCGCGCCCTGGAGGAGGCCGGGCTCGCGCCCGAGGACGTCGACTACGTCAACGCCCACGGCTCGGGGACCAAGCAGAACGACCGGCACGAGACGGCCGCGTTCAAGCGCGCGCTGGGCGAGCACGCCCGCGCCGTCCCGGTGAGCTCGATCAAGTCCATGGTCGGGCACTCCCTGGGCGCGATCGGCTCCATCGAGCTGGCGGCGTGCGTGCTGGCCATGCAGGAGGGGGTCGTCCCGCCCACCGCCAACCTGGAGACACCCGACCCCGAGTGCGACCTGGACTACGTGCCGGTCCACGCCAGGCAGGCGCGGCTCGACGCCGTCCTGTCGGTGGGCAGCGGGTTCGGAGGTTTCCAGTCCGCGGTGGTCCTGGAGCGTGGAGGGGCCCGGTGAGCCGCACACCGGTGATCACGGGGATCGGCGTCATCGCCCCCACCGGCGTGGGCGCCGAGGCGTACTGGGAGGCCACCCGCGAGGGCGCGTGCGCCATCGGGCCGATCACCCACTACGACTCCGGCTCCTACCCCCTGACCGTGGGCGGCGAGCTGCCGGGCTTCGACGTCACCCGCTACGTCGAGCCGCGCTGGGTCGTCCAGACCGACCGGTTCACCCACATCGCCATGGCCGCCGCCCAGATGGCGCTGGGCGACGCCGCGCTCGACCCCGCCGGGCTGTCCCCGTACGCGATGGGGGTCGTCACCGCGAGCTGCGCCGGCGGCGTGGAGTTCGGCCAGCGGGAGATCCAGGACCTGTGGACCGAGGGGCCGGGCGCGGTCGGCCCCTACCAGTCGATCGCCTGGTTCTACGCCGCCAGCACCGGCCAGATCTCGATCCGGCACGGGCTCAAGGGGCCGTGCGGGGTGCTGGTCACCGACGAGGCGGGCGGGCTCGACGCCGTCGCGCACGCCGGGCGGGAGATCCGGCGCGGGCGCGTCGCGATGCTGGCCGGCGGGGCCGAGGCGCCGTACGCGCCGTTCTCGCTGGCCTGCCAGTACGGCCACGGCCTGCTCAGCCGCGAGGGCGACGCCTCCCGCGCGTACCTGCCGCTCACCGCCGGGGCCGGCGGGTTCGTGCCGGCCGAGGGCGGTGCCCTGCTGGTGGTGGAGGAGAGCTCCGCGGCGCGGGAGCGGGGCGCCACGCCACGCGCGGTGATCGCCGGGCACGCCGCGACGTTCACCGGGGGCTTCCGCCCGGACCGCTCGGCCGAGGGCCTGGCGCGCGCCGCGACGGCGGCGCTCACCGAGGCCGGCAGGTCCGCCCGGGACGTCGACGTGATCTTCGCCGACGCGCTGGGCACCCCCGAGGCCGACGGCGCCGAGGCCGAGGCCGTCCACCGGGTCTTCGGATCGCGGGCCGGAGCCGTGCCGGTGGCCGTGCCGAAGGCCGGCACGGGCCGCGCGTACGCCGGTTCGGCGGCCATCGACACCGCCTGCGCGGTGCTGAGCATGGAACGGGGGCTCATCCCGCCCGCGCCCAACCTGACCGACCCCGCCCACGGGCTCGACGTCGTCCACGGCGCGGCCAGGAAGGCCGACCTGGACACCGTGCTCATCCTCGCCCGCGGCCTGTACGGCGGCAACTCCGCCCTCGTCCTCACCCGCCCCTGAACCGCACAGCCGTGAACCCCGCACCCGTGAACCCCGCATCCATGACCCCAGGCCCCATGACCCCCGGACCCAGGAGGAACCCATGACCAGGATCATGCTGACCTACGAGGAACTCGCCGAGATCGTGAGCAAGAGCGCGGGGGTCAGGGTGGCCCCGGAGACCCTCGAATCGGACAGCGTGCGGTTCGAGGACATCGAGGTCGACTCGCTCGGCCTGCTGAGCATCGTGGCCGAGCTGGAGCGCCGCTACCGGCTGGAACTCGGCGTGGAGGCCGAGTCCAGCGAGACGCCCAGGGAGCTCGTCGACATGGTCAACACACTCACGCCGAAGGGAAACTGATCGTGGCCGCGCACACCGAGAACGAGATCGTGATCGACGCGCCGTTCGACCTCACCTGGGACGTCACCAACGACGTCGCGGGCTGGCCGGAGCTGTTCAGCGAGTACGCCGCCGCCGACGTGCTCGAACGCGACGGCGACCGGGTGCTCTTCCGGCTCACCAAGCACCCCGACGAGCAGGGCAGGGTCTGGACGTGGGTGTCGGAGCGGGTCGCCGACCGCGCGAGCCGGTCGGTCACCGCGCGGCGCGTCGAGACCGGCAACTTCGAGTACATGAACATCCGCTGGACCTACGAGGAGGTCCCCGGGGGCACGCGCATGGTCTGGGTCCAGGACTTCCACATGAAGCCGGAGGCTCCCGTGGACGACGCCTGGATGGAGAAGAGCATCAACGACAACACCAAGATCCAGATGGCCCTGATCAAGGAGAGGGTCGAGGCGCGCCACCGCGCACGCGACGCCGTCCGCCGGCCCTGACCGGGCGCGCACCGCGCCCGCGACGCCGCCCGCAGGCCCTGCCGGGCACACCAGAGAACGGAGACAACCGTTGTCCAGCCAGAAGCTCCAGGCCCTCGTCCGGAAGACGATCTCGAAGCAGACGTTCTGCACCATCGCCACCTCGTCGGCGGCCAACCGGCCGCACGTGGCGGGGATGCTCTACGCGGAGACCGGCGGCAAGCTCTACATGGCGACGCTGGAGAGCACGGTCAAGGCGCGCAACGTCCGGCAGAACAGAAACGTCGCGATCTGCGTGCCGTGCCGCCGCTACCCCTTCAGCCCGCCGTTCACCCTGCAGTTCCAGGGCACGGCGGAGATCCTCGACGCCAAGGACCCGCACATCCAGGACCTCATCGGGACGGGCCGCCTCAAGGCGATCACCTCGCTCGGCGAGGCCGAGATGGAGGGCATCTGCTTCATCGTCGTGACACCGGGACGCCGGGTGGCCACCTACGGGCTGGGCCTGTCGCTCATGCAGTGGATCCGCTCCCCGCTCCACGCCGCCGGCAGCGTGGAGCTGTCCTGACGCAGGGGCGCCACGGGGGCGCCGCCGGCCCGCTCACGGGAAGGGATGAGGGTACGCGCCGACGTGCCCGGGGAGCGGGTCGCGGTGCCCGAGCAGGCCCGGAACCCGGTACAGGCGCGGCAGGCCCTCCAGCCGCCGCCGGTCGTGGCCGAACGTCATGGGCAGCGTGCCGGGGATGAGGACCTTGACACAGGCGAACCCCCCGGCCCGGTGCTCGGGCGAGGTCTGGTCCACGACGAGCACGTCGAGCCCGTCGCCCAGGTAACGCCGCAGGAGCTCCTCCAGGTCGTCGCGCAGGTCGGCGTTCGCCAGCGCCGCCGACGACGCCGGCGCGCCGGTGAGGTGGCGGACAGCCGGCGTCTCGGCCAGGAACCGCAACCGCCCGAACACCTCCGGGTTCCCGTAGAGCAGCGAGTGGTCGGCCATCCCGGTGACGAGGGAGGGATCGCGCGCCATGGCCCGCGCGGCGTCCCGCCGCGCGGGGTAGCGGCGCAGCAGGTCGCCGAGGGCGGGACCGAGCTCGCGCAGCGCGTTCTCGGCCGCCCGCTCCAGATCGGGGTGGGACCCGGCGGCGCACACCGCCTTGGGGCGGCCGTCGTCGTCGGAGGGGTTCACCGCCATCGCCCACACGCAGGGGATCCCCTGTTCCAGGGTCGTGTCGAAGACCGACACCCGGTAGCCGGTCCCGGCCTCCAGGGTGTGCGCGATGAGCGGGACGACGCGGTCCCTGGCGGAGCCGAGCTCGATCCTGGCGACCTCCATCCGGGCGTACCAGGTCATCAGGAACGCGTCCCGCTCGGCGACCTCCAGGACGCCGTGCAGGATCGCCTCCTCCAGGCAGCCGCCCAGGGCGCAGCCGTTGGAGATCTCGTACGAGAACGGGG
The DNA here is from genome assembly GCF_040640155.1 of Streptosporangium sp. NPDC023615. Classification (NCBI taxonomy): domain Bacteria; kingdom Bacillati; phylum Actinomycetota; class Actinomycetes; order Streptosporangiales; family Streptosporangiaceae; genus Streptosporangium; species Streptosporangium sp. NPDC023615. The sequence continues at coordinate 27,976 of NZ_JBFABE010000048.1, read as the reverse complement.
GGCGCGCCGGGTCGGCGTGGCGAAGGCCGTAGTAGGCGTGCGCCTCCGGCACCAGGACCGGCGCCCCGCGGCCGAAGGAGTAGGCCCACACCCACCGGCACGCCGCGTCCTCGTCGAACGGGCGGAACGGGAAACCGGGCAGCCGGTAGGACTCCGGCGGGTGCAGGCCGAACGCCCGCGGGTCGACGGCGCTCTCCCTCAGCTCGGCGTAGCTGCCCGACACCGTCGTGCGCCTGCCGCCGGGCTCCATGCCGCCGTGGCGCTCCAGGGCCTCGAGCACCGCGGTCACCCCGCTGCTGTGGTAGTCGCGGGTCCGCCCGTAGCCGGACTCGACCGCGCCGCCACGCAGCCCGACGGTGGCCGCGGAGACGGCCAGGCCGCCGTCGTCGTCCCTGAACAGCTTCCTGACCAGGCCGCACTCCTCGTCCACGTAGATGCGTTCGAGGTCCTCCAGCCGCACCTTCCGCACCCGGTACACCGAGGGCGCGGGCTTCGGCCGCGACCGCAGCGTGACGCGGGCCCGCCGGGCGTCGTCCGCGGGCAGGGCGCCGCACTCCGCGCACCGGGGGACGGGCAGGAAGGAGTGCCTGCCGACGGCGAGGTCCGCCAGGTCGACCAGGAGCAGCGCCCCGGCCGTCCGCGCGGGCTCGCCGGAGCGGATCCGCCCCACCTCGTCGGCCACCAGCGCGGCGACGAGATCGGCGGCCTGCGGTGTCAGCCACGAGGAGGGCCGGTCGGCCAGGGTGTCCCCGTGCCGTTCCATCACCGCCTGATGGCCGAGCGGTTCCGGCCTGGCGCGGCGGCGCCGCTCCTCAGCGCACCACACGCACCCCGGCAGTCCGGGCCGCACGCGGGGGCCGACGACCACCCGGCCCAGCTCGGCGCGGACCGGCAGCCAGGTGAGGCGCCCGGCGGCGCACACCCTCTGGACACGCCGGTAGGGCCGGGTGTCCCACCCGTCGGCGGCCACGACCACCACCGGCCCGTCCCCGCGGGGCGCCACCGCGCCCGCCATATCCGCCGTGTCGGCTATGTCGGCCATGTGCGTGGAGAGCACCACGTCCGCGGAACCCGCCGTCCACCTCGCGTCCGCGCGGCCCGGGGGGCCCGCGGTGACCACGGCGTTCGTCGTGCCCCTCGCGTCCCCGGTGCCCGCGGCGATCAGGACGTCCGCCAGGCCGGGAGCGTCCGTCCTGAGCGGCCCCAGGGCCGCGGCGACGGCGTCGGCGATCATGCCGTGGCCGACGAGCACGCACCCGGTGTGGTCAGGCATCGACGAGCACCACCTGGACGATGTACGGCACCAGCGAGGCGACCGCCGGATCGTGGTCGAGGGGCACGGCGAGGACGCGCCGTCCCCGCCGTTCCAGGGCGGCGCCGACGGCCGCCAGGTCGAGCGCGGGACCGGAGCCGGGTGACCGGAGGGCGCGCCCGCGCAGCGGCCCGGGCAGGCGGGGCGGGGCCGGGGGAGCGTACAGGGACTGGTCGTTCTCCCGTGCCTGGAAGTGCAGGAGCGCCTGCTCCAGCGCGTCGGCCACGGCCCCGGGCACCGACAGCGCGCTGGCGCAGGCCACCGGCTCGGAGTCCAGGCAGCACAGGACGGCGGGCACGCCGAGCGACCCGGTGACGTCGAAGACCTCCAGCGGTTCCCCGACGACCGCCAGCATGGCCCGGTAGCGCTCGCCCCTGGCGTCCAGCCGCATCCGGTCGAGCGGCAGCCGGGCGAAGGGGACGGTCGCCGCCGCCAGTTCCGCCACGGTCAGCCGGTGGCACTGCGCGACGACCCCGGCCTCGACCGCCTCCCGCCAGCTGTAGGCCGCCGCGGCGCCGACGGGCGGCCCGAACGGATCGGGCGGCCCTGGCGGCCCCGGCGGCCCGGACGGGCGCACCGGCTCGGACGGCCCCGGCGGAACGGGTGTGCCGCCGGTCGCGCGCAGCCATGGGAACGCCTCGGCCGCGTCGACGAGGCGCGCCTCGCGCGTCCCCGGGACGTGCCCCCAGACCAGCCCGTTCACCCGCCCCTCCCTCAGCGCCGCCAGTACCCGCACCGGGTCGTCGCCGGGCCCGGCCGCCGCCCGGCCGTCGGCCGTGACGAGCCGCCGCGGATCGACCATGAGCGAGCCGTACGCCGCCAGTGCCCGCAGGACCGCGCGGTAGCGCGCCCGCGCCACGCCGGGCCCGGCGCCGGTCACGGTGGGCGTGCGGACCGGGCCGGCCAGCCCCACGGGATCGGAGACCTGGACCGCGCAGACGTGCAGCGGTATCTGGGCGAGGCGGCCCTCGCCCGGCTCGCCCACCACGCCCGCCGGGTCGCGGGCGCACAGCGCGGCCCGGCGGGAGAACTCCTCCTCCGTCAGCGGGGGCTCCCGCTCCAGCTCGGCGACCCGGCGCAGCAGGTCCGCCCGGGAGACGACCGCCCCGCCGGGACGGCTGAACGGGTGCGGCAGGAACGGGCAGCGCCTGCTCTCCAGCGTCGTCAGGTCGATCTCGACCATGGCGCTCTCGTCGGGCCGGACGAGCTCCGTGCCCGTGCGCAGGACGCCCTGGGCGAGGCGGGCGGCCACCGCCGCGGCACCGGCCGCCCCGGGCCGGGCGGGCCGGTCGCCGGGCAGGTCCATCCGGCGCGCGGCGAGCCTGAGCCGGCCCGAGGACCAGCTACGGCCGCCGTCCGGCACCGCGCCGATCGGCCCCAGCCAGGCGCGCCCGTCCGCCGCGACGGCCTGGACCAGCCTGATGCCGCGCTCCGCGCAGAGCCGGTCGATGAGCTCGGCCCGCTCGACCACGGGCCGGTCGGCGGCGTGGACCACGAGGCCGACGCCGTCGAGCAGGGGGGCGATGGCCTCCTCGGTGGCCCGGCTCACGTGCCGGTCGCCGACCGGCAGCGGGCCCGGGTCGCCGTCGGTCACGTTCACGACCTCCACGTGTCTCAACCCGGAGCGGCGGGCGGCCTGCGCGCAGGCCCTGAGCAGCCGTCCCGAGCCGAGGAAGAGCGAGACCGTCCGCCGGTGGCGCTGGAACGCCTCGATCGGGTCCGCGCGGAAGTAGCCGACGAACGCGGCCTCGCCGAGGTAGGGGCCCGGCAGGAACGTCTCGGCCAGGTCGCGGACCACGCCGCGCTCGATCAGCAGCGCGATCAGCTTGCGGACCAGCTCGCGCCGCTGGGCGGGCAGGTGCTCGGTGAGCTCGGCGAGCGTGTGACGGCCGTCCAGGTACGGTGCCAGGAGATCTACCAGCTGGGCGATCGAGCGTCCTCTGATGGAGATCGAGCCCTCGTGGGTGAGCATGTACACGCCGTCCGGCGAGGCGGCGCGGTAGGTGTCCGGCCGCAGTGAAAGACCCATCAGCGCCCGTCTCCCGTCACGCCCGCCGCCCGGCCGCCGAGCGCGATCTCGCCCACGCTGCCCTCCGTCGCGGGGTCGAGCCCGGTGGCCTCGGCGAAGGAGGCGGCCTCGCCGGCGCCGAGCGCGCACGCCGCCAGTCCCATGGCCGTGGCCGCCAGGCCGATGCTCTGGAACAGCACCCCGACGTGCTTCAGGATCAGCGAATACGGTATGTCGTCGTACCTCGCCATGAGTTCGGCGAACCGCGCCGCCATCACGATCAGTACCTGGGGTCGCGACCCGGTGGCGGTCGCACGGCCCGCCAGGTGGAGCAACCGGGTCACCTCCGGCCCCGGCCCGCGGACGAGACGGAGCCGGTGACGGTACGGGTCGTAGCGGTACATGCCGGGGTCCAGCCCCGCGGCGAGGCGGACGACGAGGTAGATCTCCAGTTCGTAGACGGCCCCGCCGGAGGGGTAGGGCCGGTCGGAGTGGCGGGTGCCGTCCAGCTCGAACGAACCGCGGACCCTCGCGCAGCGGTACAGCAGCTCACCGAGCTGGGCGGCGGTGACGGGCGCGGAGTCGTCGTGCTCGCGGATCGAGCGCCGCTCCTCCATCACGCGGGCCAGCGGCGGATCGTGGCGCCGGAGCCGGTCCAGGTCCGGCCGGTGCAGGTCCACGACGACACCGCCGGGCACCCGCGCCTCGGCCGGGACCGGAGCCGTGACTCCAGCCGTGGCCGGAGCCGTGGCCGGGGCCGTGGCCGGGGCGGCGGACCCGTCCTGGTCCGGGTCGCGGCGGAAACCCCGCCCGGGGTCGCCGGCCCGGGTGCGGTGGTGGAACCACAGCTCGTGCGGCCGCCACAGCCGCGCGTGCGGCTCGGCGTCCCCGCACGGCACCGCCAGGCCGGTCCACCGCAGATCCCGGAGCGCGCGCGCCACCACCGGGGCGGGCAGCGGCTCCGGGCCGGCGATCCGGCCGGCCGCGCCCGCCGGACCGGCGAGCCGGCCGAGCAGGGCCGTCACGGCGACATCGTGCACCTCCACCTCCGCCCAGGCCAGCGGTGACTCGACCAGGAGGGCGTCCCCCTCGCGGCGCATGACCGCGAAGCGCGAGAGCACCAGGTCGCCGGGGTGCCCGGCGGGCACCGGCGCCGGGGGCGCCGGGCGCAGTGCCCGCACCGTGTAGAGCGGCCGCTCGTCGTGGCAGACCGTGGTCATCAGCCAGCCACCGGCCCGCAGCGCCTCGACGAACCCGTCCACCTCGTGCCCGGGCGCGGCCGCGCGCAGGTCCGCCGCCGCGCAGGGGGCCGCGGCCAGGCACCGCAGCACGGTCTGTCTCCACATGGCCCCCTCCGTGAACGACTCACCGCGCCGCCACGTCAGGAGATGCAGGCTTCCCTCCGCCGAGACGGCACTGTAGACCCCGGGGCGGAGCCGCAGCAGTTCGGTGCATCCGGTGGACGCACGAGTGCCGTACATGTGATCACCTCTCGTGGAGCGGTGCGGACGCCGAGGGGCCGTTGCGGTCCTCGACGATCCCGGCGGCCAGGTGGCAGAGCAGGAAGCGTTCGGCGGGCGTGATCCCGAGACGGGTCAGGTACAGGTAGGTGGAGTTCAGCAGCAGCCGGTTGAGCGCGAACGCGGGCGACGACCGCGTCGCCGACCACGCCTCCGACGCGAAGAGGTCGCGGTGGAAGGGACTGACCGCGCTCAGCCGCGCCTCCTCCCCGGCCGTGCCGGACGGCATCGTGAACGTGCCGGCCGCCATGAGCTCGGCCGCGCGTGCGCGGTGGCGGTCCAGTGCCCACGCCCACTCCCTGACGAAGGGCATCGTCTCGGGGCCGCCGTCGAGCGTCCCGGTCACCGCGCGCAACCGCTCCGCCAGGGTGGGCGCGTGCCCGCGCCGGTGCTCCTCCCACGCCGACCGGCGGGTCTCGCCGTGCGCGTCGAGGCTCAGGAACCCCTCGGCGTGCGAGCGCAGGGAGACGAAACCCCGCGCCGTGCCGTCCGGGGCCAGCGTGTGCGCGGTGGCGACCACCAGGTCGAAGGCGGCCGCCAGCCGCCTGACGCCCGCGGGACACCGCTCGGTCATCCGGAACGACAGGTCCGTCGTGTCGGTGTGGAAGGCGGCGAACAGGTCGGCCATCTCCCGGTTGCCCAGGACGTGCGCGCGGTCGTCGTACGGCTCGACGTGGATGGAGTTGTCCGGCCGCCAGGGCTCCAGCGGGCCGCGCTCGTCCTCCAGCTCGGCCAGGCGGCGGTGCTCGTCCAGGTGGGACGCGGGGTCGAGGCGGCGGGTGGAGGGGTGCGCCCTCAGGTAGCCGCCGATCACGTCGTCGACGGCGGGGCGGACGACCTCGTCGAAGACGCCGGCGCCGGCGCGCACGTTCAGCCGCAGGTGCGGCCCCCGCCGCCAGTGCCGCAGGTGGTGGGCGGCCTCCACCCGGCCGGACAGCCGCAGGAACAGCGGGCGGACCGCGTCCAGGATCAGCCCGTCGTCCTCGTCTTGGTAGTGGACGTGGACACTGTGCCAGCCGGGGGCGCTCACGTCGTCACCGCCTCGTCCAGGGTGCCGGCCGCCCGGGCGGCCAGCCGCCTGAGGCGCCCCTCCAGCGGGGGCGGGACACCGAGCCGGTTGCAGGCGAGGTGCGCGCAGAGGTCGAGGACCTCGTCCGGCCGGGTCTCGAGCGTGCGGGCCAGGCGCGAGACCGACCGCGCCCACCCGACCAGGGGCCACGTGGCGGGCAGCTCCGACGCCCGCGCGGTGAGCAGCCGCATCTGCCGGGCGAGGTCGACGACCCGCTCGGGCACGCCTGCCGAGGACGGCATCCCGATCGAGGACGCCGCACCGGCCGAAGGCGACACGTCCGCCGAGGACGACAGCCCGGCCGAGGGCGGCTCGCCCCGGGGGCGCCCGCCGGCGAACCAGGCCACGAGGATCATCGCGAGCCCCGTGCCCGCCCGCTGGTCCCGCGACAGGCCCCGCACGAGCAGGTCGAGGACGATCCTGCTGGAGTCGTCGAAGTGCCGCTCGACCGCCTCGACGTCGGCCCCGTGCCCGTAGCGGGCGTGCTCGCGCCGGTAGGGGACGTACCTGACGGTGTTGGTGGGGAACGGCAGGGGCTCGTAGGCGGTCACCCCCTCCCGGAGCGCCAGCTCCCTGGCGGCCCGCGCGTACTCCCCGGGGGACTGCCCGGCGGCGGCCGGGGCGAGGGCGAAGTAGGCGCGGAACCGGTCGTCGATCAGCTCGGGCACCCGTCCCCTCGCCGCCGCGTCCCTGGGCAGGACACGCAGGCGCAGATGGGGGCCGCCGTCCCAGTACCGCAGGAAGAAGTAGCGCTCCATGAGCCGTTCCGCGCCCAGCTCGGTGACGAGCGGGGCGACCGCCCGCACGATGAGCCGGTCCAGATCGGCCTGGTGGAACGCGTGGGCGCTGACCCACTCCGTCTCATCCATGTCCGTCCTCCCGCTCCGAGATCTCCAGCAGGAACTCCGTGACGCTCCCCCCGCCCGCCTCCGGGTCGGGAAGCGCCTCCTCGAAGACGACCACCGGTCCGGCGGCGCGCACCATCCGGTCGAACGCCGTGACGAGCAGCCCGTTCGCGAAATCCATGTAGATGGGTTTGCGTGACTTATCCAGTACGGCGCCGAGCCGGTCCCGCCCGGCGGCCGGAGCCCGTACGAAACACCGCGCCGGTATCCCGTGGGACCGCACCCAGGCGACCAGGCGCAGGTAGTGGTCGGCGTCCCGCTCGCCCTTGCGCCGGAGGGGCACCCGCGCCGCGGGCGCGACCCAGCGCGCGCGCCGCACGACGACCCGGCCGACCTCGACCCGTGGCACGGGGACCACGTCCTCGGGACGGTCCTCCTCGGCGGCCTCCTCCAGCAGCGGCATGCCGGGATACAGCAGGTAGCTCGACCCGAAGCCCAGCGCCAGCAACCGGGCGGCCGGCGGGAGCAGCAGGTCGGCCATCATGCCGAGGTGCAGTGGCCTGACGGCACCGCCCAGCCGCCTGGACAGCAGCCGTACCATCCCCGTCCTGGCGTCGTGGACCACCTCGAGATCGCTCAGCGGAAGCCGTTCCGCGTCCGGGCGTCCGCTCGCCGCGAAGGGGTAGTCGATCTCGTACGGGGCACTCGGCACCCGCCGGTTGAGCGAGGAGGCGAACGTCCCGCCCAGCTCGGCGACCGGCGTCGCGGACGCGTCGCTCCGCCACGCCGGGTCCTCCGGAGCGGTTCCCCCGGCCCTCCGGAGGAGGTGGAGCACCCTGCTGCGTCCCCGCCCGCATCCGGTGTGGGCGGCGTTGACCACCAGCCGGATCGGCCCTTGCCCGTCGATCACCTGCACGTAGCAGGCCAGGGAGGGCGGCGTCGGCAGCCACTCCGGCCAGCCCGCGGCGAGCGAGGTGAGCGCGAACGGCGCCACGGACCGGACGCCGTCCTCGATCGGGCAGGTCGTGGCGGCCTGCCGCGCCACGCGCCGCAGGTGGTTCAGCTCGCGCATCCGCGGCACGCCGTGGGGGTCCACGGTCTCGCCCGGCCGGGCGCCGAACACCGCGCCGAGCAACCGCCCGTGACGGCTGCCGCGCCGGGCCCGCTCGTCGTGGACCGCCCGGTGGAACAGCAGGAAGGGCACGCGGACGCCGGGGCCGAAGCGCTCGCCGCAGAACGCGCCCAGCGCGACCCGCAGGGGCAGGGCGGGGTCGAGGGCGGCGAGCCAGTGCCGGAGGGTGTCCAGATCCTCCAGCGCGGCACGCCAGCGGGGCAGGGAGCAGGAGGCGGCCGGACCGGTGAAGACGGCGTTCTCGTGGAACGCGCCCCGGTCGTCCCCGCGCGGCAGGCCGAGACGGGCCCGGAGGTCCTCGACGGCGCGCCGGAGCGCGCGCTGCCGGCCGAGATGGCCCTCGACGTCCGCCACCGGCACGTGCCTGAGCAGTTCCACCCGCGCCCGCTCCACCAGCGCGCCGATCGTGGCGACGCCGCCGTTCCCGTCTTTCCCGCCGTGCTCGCCGTCCGCGTTCTCCGCGTTCTCCGCCACCTCCGCGTTCTCGGCCTTCTCCGCCTCCTCCGCGGTGTCCTCGCCGGCGCCGAGCCGGCGCGACAGCGGGCCGAGCGGGTCACCGGCGTGGTCGGTGACCGGCGGCGGACGCTCCAGGAGCCCGGCGGCCAGCAGGGCCTCCAGGAAGCGCAGGACGGCCGCCGGGTCGTCGTGCCCCTCGGCGAGGCGGTCGCGCAGACCGGACAGGGTCAGGCCGGTGTCCTCCTCGAGGATCTCCAGGCATCGGGTGACCGCCGGGGTGGCCGGTATGGAGAGGATGGGCTCCCCGCCCCGGGAGCCGAGAAAGCCGATCATGCCCCTGTGGCGGGTGGCACTGGGGTTGACGCGCACCCGCAGGCTCCGTCCCAGCCGGGGGTCGTCGCACACGGCCCGGTACAGCAGGCGCAGCAGGAGACCGTCGAGTTCGAGCACGCCCGCCACCGGAACGTCGTCGTCGAGCCTCACCGCGGGACCACGGACGGCCCAGAGCGCCGTGCCGCTGACCGTGAACGTGCTGAAGGGGCTCGTCTTGGCGGCCGCGCGCGTCACGTACTTGGCCAGGCGCACCAGGGACGGCCCGCGCACCTTCCGGCCGCCGTCCGCGAGCCACTTGGACAGCTCCTCGTGCAGGGCGGGGCTGGCCAGCGAGAGCGCCCGGCGGAAGCCGGGGTCACCGGCGGTGTCGCGGAGCGCGGCCAGCGTGGCAGGGGCCTCCCGCTCCAGCGCCGCCGGCAGCCGGAGCCGCCGGCGCTCGTACTCCTCCATGCCCCCGACCCAGGCGTCGATCCTGGCGGCGGTGCCCACCGGCAGCACCGCGGCGATCTTCGCGTTCCACTCGCCGCCGCCGGGGGCGCGCCGCCGGTGCAGCGCGCGCCGCAGTCCCACGAGGTGCGGTTTGGCCTCGACGGCGGCCGGCGACCCGATGACCGGGTAGAGGGCGTCGGCCAGTTCGCCGGCCTCCGCCGTCAGCCGGTCGTCCAGCTCGGCGAGCCGTTCCGCCTCGGCGAAGGACTCGGCGGAACGCAACGCGCCCAGCACCGACGCGGGCAGCCCCGCCACGCGCACCACGAGCGGGGAGTGGACGAGCGCGCCACTGGGCAGTATGAGTCTGGGGTTCACCGGTTCGCACCTTCGTCGCCGGGCCCGTGCCGCCGGTGCGCGACCGGCGGCACGGGCCCGTGATCCTCAGGCCAGGCAGGAGCAGCAGCCGATGCTGCACGGACCGGACGCGGCATTCTCCGGCATCCCGTGGCCGGCCGTCAGGGATTCGACCGTCAGACCGGTTTCGGCCAGGTCGAAAACGTCCAGCGGAAGGCTTTCCAGGTCGAAGTCGAGTTTCTTGGAAACGCTCATTTCATGCTTTCCTTCCTGCGTTCATGGGGGAGACCGTTCCGCATCGGGGGTGTCCACTCCTTTTCTGCGCGATGGGAATGGGGGTTCGGAACTGTCTCAATCACCCGTGAGTACCTATAACGCTAGCATCTGCATGAATCTTTAGAAAGAGGGCGTAGCGCGCACTCGCCGACCCTTGTCAAGGTACCTGTCAGAGACGTCGCCGCCCGCGGTGCCCGGCCACCGGGGGAACCGTCGCCCTCCTCGGGGGCGGCGCCGGCGTCGCGGGGCCCCTCGGGGTGCTGGTGTCACGGCCGCGGTGGACGTCCGACCCGGAACGCCCACCGCTCTTTTCCCGCCGCGTCGTGGATCCGGAGGCGGGATCGGGAACAAAACAAGATCTTTCCGGACGTCCGTTCCGACGGCTCAGGGCGGAAAGCGCGCTTATCGGTACGGTGGGCAGCTTCACCGCTACTCTCCGTGCCGGATAATTCCCCGGGCCCGTGCGCTCGGGTGCGGAGGCCGCCTGCGCGTGGTATCGCCGCCGGTCAGAGCGTTCCCGCTTGAGGGCGACTTGAGATCCGGTGGTTGCACGGCTCAAAGGGCGTGCAATTCAGGACCACGGAAATTATCGTTCCCGACAGAGGGCCGGACGGAACGCGGAATGGTAGGGGTCCACCGGTCCGAGAAAGCCTACGGGGATAAACAGACATTCGTTCGGAGAGTGGCAGGAGATGCAATTCTGCATTTTAGGCCCGGTAGAGATCTTTGACAAGGAGTGCCGCAACCGTATAGTCCCGCCCGGGAAGAACCAGCGAGCGCTGCTGGCGACGCTGGTCATCAAGGCCGGGCAGGTCATGTCCACGGACCGCCTCATCAACGAGCTGTGGGGGGTGAACCCGCCGACCACGGCGGTCAACTCGTTGCAGGCCACGGTCGCCCGGCTCCGCCGTCTCATGGACACCTCGCAGCCGGAGGCGGACGACTGGGCGATCCTGACCCAGGAGTCGGGATACCTGATGCGGCCGGGACGGGAGAGGACCGACGCCGACCGGTTCGTCGAGCTCTCCGACCAGGGCAGGGCCATGGTCGCGGTCGATCCCGGCCGCGCCGTCCCGCTCCTGCGCCAGGCGCTGGACGTGTGGCGGGGCCCCGCGCTCGAGGACGCCGTCTGCGGCGACATCTGCGCCACCTTCGCGATCCAGTTCACGGAACGGCGGCTGGCCGTGCTGGAGACGCTGTACTACGCCAACCTCCGTCTCGGCCGCCACCACGACATCGTCGCGGAGCTGGAGGGGCTGGTGGGGGAGCACCCCTTCCGCGAGCGCTTCCACGACCTGCTGATGGTCGCGCTCTACCGGAGCGGCAGGCAGGCCGAGGCCCTGTCGGTCTACGAGAGACTGCGCACCCGGCTGGCCAGGGAACTCGGCCTGGAACCCAGCCCCGCGCTCCAGCGGCGCGTCCTGGACGTCCTCAACCGGGAGGTCGAGCTCGACGGCGCCGGCCCGCCCCGGCGCGGGGCCGCGTTCTGGCCGGACCAGGAGGCCGACGTGACCAACTCCATCATCTCCGGCCTCTTCCACGAGGTGGGGCACCTGCGTCATCGCCTGGAGGTGCTCACGCGCGAGCACAACGCCCTGTTCGACCGCCTGGACGGCATGCTCCCCGCACTCGGCGGATCCAAGGGGGGCGGGAAGTGAGGGGCCTGCGCTACAAGTGGATCGACCGCGAGATCGGCCGGCTCGATCCCGAGACCCGGTACCACGAGATCGTCAAGCTGGTCGCGCTGTTCCGGCTCAACGAGTTCCTGCTGAACATCGGATACGTGGTCAACTTCATGGACGTGACCATGCCCACGCACGGCGGGGACGCGCTCATCTTCGGCGGCAAGGTGGTCCACCGGCCCCAGCAGCGCTTCGAGGACAGCGCCTACTTCCTGTGGACGTGGTACCTGTACCCACCCGACAGCGAACCCGTGAAGCGCTCCATGGAGTTGCTCAACCGCATCCACGGGGCCGTCGCCAAGGGGCTGCCGGGGGCGTTCTCCCACAACGAGGACTACGTGCAGGGGATGTGCCTGCTGGCCGTGCTGCCCCATCGCCTGCAGCGGCTGTGCGGGCTGCCCGGCTACCCCGAGCGCCTGCAGGTCGCCTACTACAACTGGGCCCGCGCGCTGGCCGAGCACGTCGGCGTCGAGGGGGGCGACCGGGTGAAGGACTTCCCGGCGAGCTTCCGCGAGATGGTGGACTTCGCCGACGAGTACGACGCGCGCCAGTGGCCGCGTACCGGCAACGGTCACGAGGCGAGCGAGGCCTTCGTCCGGCAGTTCTGCGAACGCTGGTTCCCCCGCCCGTTCAGGGGGATCGGCCGGACGCTGATGCTCACCGTGATCCCCGAGAACATGCGCAGGGTGCAGCAACTGGAGGACCCGCATCCGCTGGGCGAGGCGCTGGTCAAGCTCGGCATGCGCGCGATGTTCACCCTGCAGAGACTGATGCCCGACCCCCTCGTGCCCGTCTACCGGCGCAGGCCGGGACGGCTCGACAGCCCCACCATGCGGGCGCTCAAGGAGAGCGGGGGACGGCTGCCGGAGAAGCCGCCCAGGCGGCGCGCGGCCACGTCACGCCCAGGCGGGCACGCCGGGGCGGCGGAGGGGTAGGCCCTCAGGGCCTGCGGGGCGGCAGCCGCGGCACCGCCAGCCGGGGCCTGGCCGCCGGGTTGGGGGTGTGCGGCGGCTGGAGGACCAGGCGTTCCAGGGCCACCTCGATCGCCCGCTCCAACTGGGTGTCCACCCCGGCCGCGTAGTCCTGCGGGGTGATGTCCACCTCGATGTCCGGATCGGTGCCGTAGTTCTCCACCCGCCAGCCCACGTCGTCGAAGGCGAAGGAGAACTCCGGCTGGGTGGTGACCGTCCCGTCGGCCAGCCGGTGCCGGGGCCAGATGCCGATCACCCCTCCCCAGGTGCGCTTGCCGATCAGCGGCCCCAGGCCCAGCAGCTTGAAGGTGTGGCTGAAGATGTCGCCGTCGGACCCCGCCCACTCGTTGGTGATCGCCACCATCGGGCCGCGCGGCGACTCGTCGGGATAGGGCTCGGGCACCCCCCAGCGCGGGAAGTCGTACCCCAGCCGGCGCCGGGCCAGCTTCTCCAGCAGCAGCGCCGAGACGTGGCCGCCCCCGTTGAAACGGACGTCCACCACCAGGGCCTCGCGGTCGTACTCGGCCAGGAAACCGCGGTGGAACTCGGCGTACCCCTCCGGGCCCATGTCCGGGATGTGCAGGTAACCGATCCGGCCGCCCCCGCGCTCGTGGCAGCGGGCCCGGTTGGCCTCCACCCAGTCGCGGTAGCGTCCCGGCTGCTCGTCGCCGATCGCCCGCACGGTGACGGTCCACCTGTCGTCCCCGCGCCGCAGGGTGAGCTGCACCTCCTGGTCGGCCTGGTTGACCAGCAGCTCGTCCGGGCTCACGTCCGCGCCGACCGGCTGGCCGTTGACGGCCAGCACCACGTCACCCGGCCGTACGTCCACGCCGAGACGGTTGAGCGGCGAGGTCGCCTCGGGGTCCCACCGGTCGCCGCCGACGATCCCGGCGATGCGGTGCGTCCCGTCCTCGAAGGCCCAGTCGACGCCGAGCTTGCCCTGCCGGTAGTGCGGCCGCGACCGGTAGGCGCCGCCGCTCTCGTAGGCGTGCGAGGTGCCCAGCTCGCCCAGCAGCTCCCACAGCAGGTCGGAGAACTCCCCCCGGGTGGTGACCCGGTCCACCAGCGGCAGGTAGCGCAGGTAGACGCCGTCCCAGTCGAGCCCGGCCATGTCCTCGGTCCAGAAGTTCTCCCGCTGCAGCCGCCAGGCCTCCCGGAACATCTGCCGCCACTCGGCCTCGGGACGGACCGACACCTTGACGCGGGACAGGTCCACCCAGCCGCTCGTGCGGCCCGGAGTGTCGTCGTCCTCCGGCTCCTCCCCGGCCCTGATCATCCGCAGCCGCGCACCCGACCGGTAGAGCAGCGTGTCGCCGTCGCGGCCCAGCCGGAACTCCGACACGTCCCCGACCAGCGTCTCCTGCTTCTGCTTGGCGAAGTCGTAGACGTGCAGGGTGCCGTCGGAGGACTCGGCGTAGTCGTCGCCGATGCTCCCCTCGACGGGGAAGGTCAGGTAGACCGCCTTGCCCTCGATCCCGGCGATACCCTCGTAGCGGCCCTCGGGGACGGGGAAGACCACGACCCGGTCCTCGATGCCGTCGAGGTCGACGACCACCTCGGGCACCCCGTCCTCGCCGTCCACCCCCTCCCCGCCGCCCTCGTCGTCCGCCCCCTCCCCGCCCTCCTCGCCGCCCTTCCCGTCGTCGTCCCTGAGCGGCCGGGGCAGGGGGATGAAGGGGGAGGGCACGTCGGCCCGGAGAGCGATCGCGTACGGGCGGGAGCCCAGCGGGAAGCCGAGGTCGAACTGGAGCTCGTCGTAGACCGGGTTGAAGACGCGCCGGCCGATGAAGTACAGGTAGTCGCCGCCCGGGTCGAAGGACGGGCGGCCGTCCCAGAGCAGCGGCCGGGTGGCGGGGAAGGTCTCACCCGTCTCGGCCCGGCACAGCTTCACCGCGGTGGTCTGCGCGGTGTCCTGGCAGGCGTACGCCAGCCACCGGCCGTCGGGGGACCAGGCCAGGTCCTCGATCGCGCCGAACCTGCTGGATTCGACCACCCTGGCGCGGGCCCGGCCGTCCCCGCGGCCCTCCGGCGCGAGGTCCACCAGGATCAGCTCGTTGCGGTGGTTGGCCACCGCGAGGACGTCCGCCACCGGCGAGACCTCCAGGGCGACGGCACGGCCGGTGTCCAGGTGGTCGAGCCGGACGGGGGCGGCGCAGCCGTCGGCGGACAGGATCACCAGCACCTCGCGGTCGCCCTCGTCGCTGGCCGCCGCCACCAGCCGCTCACCGTCGCCGAGCCAGTTCAGCAACCGGTAGCGGACCCCGTACAGCGCCCCGTGCTGGCGGACCGGACCCTCCCACGCGGCGAAGGAGAACGCCTTGCCGCGGGTGGTGACGGCCACGCCGCTGCCGTCGGGGCTGAGCGTGGCGCCGTCCAGGAAGTCCTCGGCCGGGGCGAACCGGCGGTTGCGCTGGGTACGGGAGCTGCGCAGGCGCACCTCGATCGGACGCGACTCCCCGTCCTCCACCAGGTACAGCTCGGCCCCGGCGTGGTAGACCAGCCTGCGGCCGTCGCCGGAGAGGTTGCGGGCGTAGTAGTCGGCGTGGTCGGAGTGCCTGCGCAGGTCACCGCCGTCGGCCTCGCAGGAGTAGACGTTGCCTACGCCCTCGTGGTCGGAGATGAAGTAGACCCGCTCCCCGGTCCAGCAGGGGGAGGCCAGGTTGCCGGGAAGCGAGGTGAGCCGCCGGAACCGCCCGCCGCCGGTGTCGATCCACAGGTCGCCCACGGTGCCGCCGCGGTACCGCTTCCACCGGGCCGGGTCGGCGGTGTTGCGGCCGAGCACGATCCGCGGGCCGTAGGAGACGGTGTTGGCCGGGCCGTAGGGCAGGCGCTCGGGCATCCCGCCGGGCTCCACCCGGTGCAGCCACCTGCGGCCGTCGAAGGGCTGCCCCTGGTCACTGGCGTAGACGATGCCGCCGGCCGGGTCCCAGCCGGTGACGCTGGAGCGCGCCCCGTGGTAGGTCACCCGCCGCGCGGCGCCGCCGTCGGCGGGCATCACGTAGACCTCCTCCGGCCCCTCCTCGCGGCCGACGAAGGCGAGCCGGTCACCGCCGGGGGAGAAGCGGGGATACCCCGCCTCGGCCACCCCGGCGGTCAGCCGGAAGGCCCGCCCGCCCTCGGCGGTGACCATCCACAGGTCGTCCTCGGCGGCGAAGACGACCACGTCGCCGAAGATCGTCGGAAAGCGAAGGTAGGCGGGCATCGTGTCACTCCATGATCGGGCGACGGGAGGTCACCTCGGTCGCCCGATCATGATTTCACGCCCCAGGAGGCCGGCCGGCCCGTTCCCCCGGGTGGGCCGGCCCCGTCTCCGGCATCCTCGTGTCGGACCCGCCCGCCTGCTTCTTCGCCTGCTTGGCCGACCGCGACGCCTTCATGGCCGCCTTCTTGCTCTTTCCCGAGACCTTCGCGGCCTTGCCGGAGTCCTTGGAATCCCTGCTGTCCGTCATCGTTTCCCCCGTGATGCTCGACGGATGATGCCCATGACCAGGCATACAGAGCTTTTGATACCCCTTCCCGGCATCGGCCACCCCGTGTCCCGCCGCTCGCCGGAGCCGCCGGATAATCCGTTGCGGACGTACCGGGACGTGTTCGACCATGGACGCATGTTCCGGCACGCCACCCTCGCGACGCCCGCCACCGCGGGCGCGCCCGAGCGTGCCTCGACGCCCGCCGCGCAGCGGCTCGACGGCGCGGAGCGCTGACCCTTTCCCGTGTGTCCCAGGTGACCCGGCGGGGAGGGGTCGGCCGAGCACGGGTCACCGCCACGGGCGAGCGTCAGGAAAGAAAACGATCATGGCCAAGCAGGCCTACGTGCGGACCAAGCCGCACCTCAACATCGGCACGATGGGACACGTCGACCACGGCAAGACCACGCTGACCGCGGCGATCACCAAGGTGCTCAGCGAGCGGGGCGGGGCGACCTACGTCCCGTTCGACCGCATCGACCGGGCCCCCGAGGAGGCGACCCGGGGCATCACCATCAACATCTCGCACGTCGAGTACGAGACGGCCACGCGCCACTACGCGCACGTGGACATGCCCGGCCACGCCGACTACGTGAAGAACATGATCACGGGGGCGGCGCAGCTCGACGGGGCGATCCTGGTGGTGTCCGCGCTGGACGGGATCATGCCGCAGACCCGCGAGCACGTGCTGCTCGCGCGCCGGGTCGGCGTCGAGCACGTCGTGGTCGCGCTCAACAAGTCCGACGGGGCCGACCCGGAGCTGGCCGACCTCGTCGAACTGGAACTGCGCGACCTGCTCGACGAGCACGGCTACCGGGACACGCCCGTGGTCCGGGTCTCCGGGCTGCGGGCGCTGGCGGGCGACCCGGAGTGGACGGCCTCGATCGAGGAGCTGCTCCGGGCCGTCGACGACCACGTCCCGGTGCCGGTCCGCTACACCGAGGCGCCGTTCCTGCTGCCGGTGGAGAACGTGCTCACGGTCACCGGCCGGGGCACGGTCGTCACCGGGGCGATCGAGCGCGGCACCGTCAGGGTCGGCGACACCGTCCAGGCCGTCGGGCTCGGCGAGGGGTTCACCGCGGTCGTCACCGGGGTGGAGACCTTCGGCAAGACGATGGAGCGGGGCGAGGCCGGGGACAACGCGGCGCTGCTGCTGCGCGGGGTCCGCCGCGAGCAGGTACGGCGCGGTCAGGTGCTGGCCGCGCCGGGCACCCAGGGCGCCCACCGGCGCTTCACCGCCGTCGTCCGCCTGCTGACCGCGGCGGAGGGCGGGCGGAGCACCGCCGTCGCGACCGGCTACCGGCCGCAGTTCTACCTGCGGACGACCGACGTCCCGGGCCGCATGGACCTGGGCGGCAGGGGTCCGGACGGCACGGGCCCGGACGGCACGGGCCTCGCGCTGCCGGGCGAGACGGTCGAGGTCACGGTCGAGCTGGGCAGGCCGGTGGCCCTGGAGGCCGGTCTGGGCTTCGCGATCCGCGAGGGCGGCAGGACCGTCGGCGCGGGCACGGTGACGGCCCCGCTCGACTGAGGAACCGGGCCGTCCGCCTCACGGCACCGCCGTGAGGCGGACGGCCCGGCCGGCGGAGGCGCCGAGAGGGGGCGGGCCGGTTCGCGGCGGTGCCGACGGTGTCGCTCGCATCGGCTCGCGGCGGCTCGCGGCGGCGTCGGAAGAGGGCGGACGGGGCGGTTCGCGGCGGCGTCGAAGGGACGGGAGGGCCGTCGGGAAGGCCCGCGAACGAGGGCGCGCGGGTGGCGGCCGGGAGCGTCCGGCCGGTGGAATGTCTAGATCGTTCCGAAGGCTGGGAATCGCCCGACCCCGGCGGTGAGGCCCTTCCGGCTCCCGGCGCGGGCATGATCCCGTGTTCTGATCGCCTTCACGAAAAGAAGAGGTAAATCA
The DNA here is from genome assembly GCF_040640155.1 of Streptosporangium sp. NPDC023615. Lineage (NCBI taxonomy): Bacteria > Bacillati > Actinomycetota > Actinomycetes > Streptosporangiales > Streptosporangiaceae > Streptosporangium > Streptosporangium sp. NPDC023615. The sequence goes on along the minus strand of NZ_JBFABE010000048.1, from coordinate 10,222 downwards.
AGGCCCTCGTAACGGATAACGATCTTCACGATTGGGCAGAACGTCCGCACACGGCTTGCGTTCCGGGGAGGTGCCGCATGGCCTGGTCGCAAGACGAAGAGCGCATGCTGCTGCAGATCGAGCGCTACCTCGTCGACGAGGACCCACGACTCGCGGCGCGGCTGGAGTCGTTCAACGAGCGTGTCCAGCGCAACGAGGGCGGCGGCCGCAGGCGCGCCGCCCGGAAGCGGCGTGAACGCCCGTCGGCGCGTGTCCGCCGCTCCACCGTCATCATCCTGTTCAGCTGGCTGCTGATCGCCACACTGATCGCCACGCTTCTGATCATGGTTCTGCGTCACGACGCGGTCGCGGCCCTTCCGCTGTGACCACCGGTCCGGGCGGGGCCTTCCGCCCGGCCGTCCTCGCGCGCCCCGGGCGCGCGGAAGACGGGCCGCGGAAGACGGGCCGGCCCTCGCGGTCAGCCCAGGGCGCGCAGGAAGTCGGCCGCCACCGGAGCGGCGACCGCGCCGCCGCCCGACCCCTCCTCCACGATCACCGCGAAGGCCAGGTCCCCGCGGAACCCGATGAACCAGGCGTGGGTCTTCAGGTCGCCCTGGGGGCCGTACTCGGCGGTCCCGGTCTTGCCGCGTGTGCCCCGGGGCAGGCCCGCGTCCTCGGCGGTGCCCTTGGTGACCACGGCCGACATCATCCGGTGCATGTCGGGCAGCACCCCCTCGGGGAGCGCCCGAGGCTCCACGGACCGCTTCAGCGAGGGGACGAGGGTCGGCGGGCGCCAGGTGCCGTCGGCGAGCGCGGCCGCGACCGAGGCCATCAGCAGCGGGCTGGCGGTGATGCGGCCCTGACCGAAGGACTCGGCGGCCAGCTCGGCGTCGCTCTCGGCCCTGGGGAAGCTGCCCTTGGTCGCGGGGACGCCGATGTCGAGCGGGGTGTTGAAACCGAACAGTTCCGCGGTCTCCACCAGCTTGCCGGCGTCCAGCCGCTCCTTGGTCAGGGGGGCGAAGGTGGTGTTGCAGGAGTGGGCGAAGGCGTCCGACAGCGACACCGAACCGTAGGCGGCGTGATTGGAGTTGCGGATCGGCAGCCCGCCGACCTTGACGTCCTTGGGGCAGGTGACCCGGTCGCCGGGCTTCATCCCCTCGCCCAGCAGCGCCACCGCGGTGACCGCCTTGAAGGTCGAGCCGGGAGGGTAGTTGCCGTCCAGCGCCCGGTTGAAACCGCCCACGTTGTTCACCACGGCGAGGATCTCGCCGGACGAGGGCCTGATCGCGACCAGCGACGTGGTCTTCTTCAGGTCGCGGACCGCCTCGACGGCGGCCTTCTGGACCTTCATGTCCAGGCTGGTCGCCAGCGCCTCCCCCTCCTCGCCGTCGATCGTGCCCAGGGTCTTGACGGTCTTCTTGTCCGCGCCGACGAGTTGGATCTCGGTGTCCGGCGTGCCGGCCAGGCGCTTCTGGAACCTCTGCTGCAGCCCGCTCGTGCCGACCGTGTCACCCGCCTTGTACGGTGCCCCCAGCTTGGCGGCCTGCTTGGCCGTGGCAGCCTCCAGGAGGCCGGTGAGCTGCCCCACCGAGCCGCCCGCCTCGGCGACGTCGATGCGGTCGCCGTCCGCGGAGGTGATCGCGGCCCGCTCCGGCCACTTCGTCCTCAGCGCGAAGGCGGTGGTCGCGGTCAGGTCCGGGTGGACGGCGCTCGGCGACCACTTCACCCGCCAGTGCCGGTCGACGACCGCCAGGTCCACGGTGCCGGAGTAGCTCCACTCGCCGACGTCCTTCAGGTTCAGCGTGGTGGTGTAGGCGGCCTGCCCGGTTCCGTCCCCGGTCTCGCGCACCCCGTCCAGCCGCACCACGGTGCCCTGCACCCCCAGCGCCTTGCGCATGCCCTCGTAGGTCGCGTCGAACGCCGGGGCCGGCGCCCCCAGCTGGGCGCGCATGCCCGCCAGGTCACCCTTCTGCCACGCCTGGACGAACATCCCCGCGGTCTCCTGCGGGGTTCCCCTGGTGTGCAGGTACCACCACGCGCCTCCCCCGGCGGCCCCCGCCACCAGCACGACTGCCACCGACGTGATCGCGATCGTCCTTCCCCGTGCCACCTGATCCCCCGTTCGCCGTACGCCGACCGTTCAGGGGAGGCAGCCTAGCGCGGCCGTTGCGACATCCGCCGATAAAAGATCATTTGCCCTGTGTGCGACTGGGTGCGTAACTCGGCACGTACTCCTGGCCGGAGAGCTCCTGGATCGCCGCCATGATCTCGTCCGTGACCGCGCGCCGGTCGCGCGCGCTCCGCTCGGAACCGGCGAAGGTCATCGGCTTGCCGATGCGGACGTTCACCCTGCCCAGCCGAGGCCTCGTGGCGCCGATCGGCAGCACCTTGTCGGTGCCCTCCATGGCCACCGGGATCACCGGCGCGCCGGTGGCCAGCGCCAGCCAGGAGACGCCGACCTTGCCCCGGTAGAGGCGGCCGTCGGGGGAGCGGGTGCCCTCCGGGTAGATGCCGAACAGCTCGCCCTTCCCGAGCACCGCAGCCGCCGCGTCCAGCATGTCCTGGGCCGAGTTGGGGCTCTGCCGGTCGATGCTGATCTGACCGGTGGCGCGCATCCACAGTGCGGTGACGGGGTTGCCGGTGAAGTACTCGGCCTTGGCGACGAAGCGAACCTGACGCTTGAGCACCAGCGGCAGGAACGTCGAGTCGAGGATCGAGAGGTGGTTGGAGGCCATGATGGCCGGGCCCGTGACGGGAACGTGCTCGTGCCCGGTGACCGTGGTCGGCCAGAGCAGGTGCAGGACCGGAGCGCTGACGGTCTTGGTCAGGCGATAGAGCACAGGCTCTCCTCATGGGACGGGTTCACAACCCTAAGCGGTGCCCTCCCGGAGGACGGTTGTGCGTACCCGCACAAGCGGAGCTCCCGGCTTTGTGGCCATCCTCCAACGCCACGGCTCATTCTTGGACGGACCACACGGAAAACTCCATCCGGCCGGGGCCGCGCGGAGGCCACCGGGGAGCGGGCGGAGACCCGGGAACCGGGAGGCGGCCCGGGGGGGCCGGGAGCCGGCGGGAAGGGGCGGGGACCTGGGAGGCCGCCGAAGACCGCCGAAGACCGCAGGAAGGCCACGCAGCCGCCGGGAGCCGTCGAGGGCCGTCGAGGGCCGTCGAGGGCCGTCGAGGACGGAGAGCGCCGGGCGGGGACCGGGAAGGCCGGGCGGGAAAAGGAAACGCCCCGCGAGCCTGGACGAGCGCTCGCGGGGCGTGACGTTTAGTGCCGATGTGGCGGTCGCCTCCTCGGCGAGAGGCACAACACGGCTCCAGCCGAACGGTATTCCGTGAAGGCGGTAATTTGCGGCCCGGGGGACACAAACCACATCGGCACGCCTACTCTAACCGACCCTCACCGCCGGTTATTCCGGTTCGGGCTCATCGGCGTGTCCAATGGGGCTGGGCGACCCCGGCCACCCGCAGGTCACGGCCCCGAAGAGCCACCTCCGCGAACTGCCAGAGAATCGCCCCGGTGGGCGCGTGGATCACGATCGAGGGCCCCAGGCACATCTGCAACAGACTCCGCCCCTCCTCGTCGATCCGCCAGCGCGGCACCCCCGGCGCCAGGAACCGCTCCAGCGGCACCGCGTGCACCGAGGCGACCTCGTACGGGTCCCCGCGCGGCCGCTGGCGCCCGCCGAAGGCCACCACCGGAGTGATCACGAAGCCCGAGTCGGTGACGAAGTCGTCCAGCACCCCGGCCACCTCCACCCCCCGCAGCGAGACCTCCTCCTCCAGCTCCCGCTCCGCCGCCGCCAGGGCGTCCTCGCCGTCGTCGAGGCGCCCGCCGGGCAGCGCCCACTGCCCGGCGTTGCGGCCGTGAGCGGAGCGCCTGATCACGATCGTGTACGGCCGTCCCGCCTCGTCCTGGAGCACGCAGACGGTGACCGCGGCGTGCCGCAGCCCCTCGGTCAGCGGCAGGGCCCCCCGCCGCCGGAACGCCGAGAGGTTGGCGGCGATGCGGGGACGGAGCTCGTCGTAGCCGGGAAGAGCCATGGCCGCCACGATCGCACACCTTTCCGCCCCGGCCGCCACTCAGCCGCCACCCGGCCCCCGACCCTCCGGCCCTCGCCCTCGCCCTCGCCCTCGCCCTCGTCCTCGCCCTCGTCCTCGTCCTCGTCCTCGTCCTCGCCGGGACGCTCACCCCGTGGACTCGCGGACGACCAGCTCGGGCTGGAACATGATCTGCCGGTGGGCGTGCCCGGCGGGGTCGGCGCACTCGTCCAGGAGCAGCCTGGTGGCGATCTGCCCGAGGCGGTAGGCGGGCTGCCGGATCGAGCTGAGCGAGACCGCGGAGGCGGCCGCGAAGTCGATGTCGTCGTAGCCGATCAGGGCCACGTCGCCGGGAACGTCCACCCCCGCCTGGAGCAGGACGCGCAGCACGCCCAGGGCGAGCATGTCGTTGGCGCAGAAGATCGCCTCCGGTGGCCGGCCCGAGCGGAGCAGCCCGTGTGCCACCTCCTGCCCGGCCCGCGCGGTCATCGCCGGGGCCCGTACCGTGCGCAGGGCGGTCCGCGGGTCCAGGCCCGCCGAGGCCAGGGCCAGGCGGGCTCCCCGCTCGCGGTCCCGGCACCGGCGGACGCCCGCCGGTCCGGTGACGTGGCAGACGCGCCGCGCGCCGCGCCCCAGCAGGTGACCGGCGGCCAGCCGCCCGCCGGCGACGTCGTCGACGCTCACCGAGCACTGGCCGGGCCGGTACGCGGGACGGTCGAGGAGGACGACGCCGATGCCGTACGCGCGCAGCCCGTCGAGCGGGCGGGTGTCCTCACCCGAGGGGGTGATCAGCACCCCGCGCACCCGGTGCTCGGCGAACGCCCGCAGGGTGCGCTCCTCCTTGGCGGGGGAGCCGGCCGAGTTTCCCAGGATCACCGCGTGTCCCAGCTCGCCGGCGGCGTCCTCCGCCCCGGCCGCCACGCCGGTGAAGAACGGGTTCCCGATGTCGATCACCGACAACCCGATGATCCTGCTGTGCCCGGCGCGCAACGTGGAGGCCGAGCCGTGGCGGACGAAGCCGAGCTCGCGGACAGCGCGGACGACGCGCTCCCGGGTTCCCGCGGCCACCCGCTCGGGCCGGTTGAGCACGTTCGAGACCGTCCCGGGGGAGACCCCCGCGGCCAGGGCGACCTGCCTGATGCCGACGTCGCCCACCTGTCTCCCCGTCCCGGCGTAGATTGTCGAGCAGGTTATTAAAACGTGTCACCCCGTCTCCGGGGGCCTTACCGAACGACGTCGGCGTCCTTCGGGTCGTCCTGCCTGGGGGCGGGGCGGGCAACGCCGGGGGTGAGGGGGTTGCCCCCCGCCGACGACCTCCGGCGTGCGGGAGCTGCGGCCCTCATTCTCCTAAAACGATTTTAAACCGGAAGGGTGTGGCGCGGGCGCATCAACCGGGCGGCGGAGGCACCGCCCGGGCGGCGACCGCCGGGAAACGCCGGGAAACGCCGGGAAACGCCGGGAATCCCGGCCCGGCGCACCGGACCGGGATTCCCGTCACCGGAAACCTCGAGACCTCCGGGGCCCGCTGTCGCGGCCCCGGCGGCCTATCTTCCGTAGACCTCCAGCTCCCACAGGGAGTAGCCGTACGGGGTCGCGCGCTGGGTGCCGTACACCCGCACGTATCTGGCACCGGTCGCGGTGAAGGTCACGTCGTCCACTCCGCCGTCACCGGCGGTCGTGGCGTGCGCCTGCGTCCAGGTCGTTCCGTCGGCCGAGGTCTCGATCCGGTACGCCCTGCCGTAGGCCGCCTCCCACTGCAGTCTCACCCGGCTGACCTGCCGGGCGGACCCCAGGTCCACCGAGATCCACTGCGGGTCGGAGAACGCCGACGACCAGCGCGTGCCGCCGTTGCCGTCCACCGCGTTGCTCCCGACGAACGCCCCGTTCTCCGTGGAGGAGGTCGTGACCGGACGCCCGGACGACAGCAGTGCTACACCCGGGCTCGGCGTGGGGGTGGGCGTCGGGGTCGGGGTGGTCCCGCACCCGCCCGGGACGACCCCGGCCGCGTAGCGGAGCCCGCCGTACAGGTGCGCGCGGAAGCTCGGCTCGGTGTAGGACGCACCGGTGTGGCCGAGACCGGTGTACCAGGACCGTCCGCCCCGGTAGGCCTTGCACCAGGAGATCGGGTGGTCGGCCCCCATCGACCCGCCGGAGTAGGTCGACTCGTCCAGCGTGGCGAGCACGTGGGCGGTGGAACGGGGGTTGGTGCGGTAGTTGTACAGCTCGTCGGTGCGCACCCAGGTCGCCGGGAGGTGGGCCGTCGAGGGGTGCGTGCGGTCCTCCACCCGCACGGTCGCCTGCTGGATGGCGGGGTGGGAGGCGAAGTAGGCGCCGACGAGGCCGCCGTAGAAGGGCCAGTCGTACTCGGTGTCGGCGGCGGCGTGGACGCCCACGTATCCGCCGCCGCCCGCGATGTACGACTCGAACGCCGTCTGCTGCGTGGCGTCGAGCACGTCGCCGGTGGTCATCAGGAAGACGACCGCCCGGTACTGGGCGAGGTTGGCGGTGGTGAAGGCGCCGGCGTCCTCGGTGGCGTCGACGGTGAAGCCGTTCTCGGTCGCCAGCCCGCGCAACGCGGTGATGCCCGCGGGGATGGCGTCGTGCCGGAACCCGGCCGTCTTGGAGAAGACCAGGACCTTGTACGCCGGATCGGCCGCCAGGGCCGGAGCACCCAGACCGATCATGGCGACGAACAACGCGGTGACGACCGCGATGACATTACGCACCGTAGACCTCCATTTCCCACAGGGAGTAGCCGTACGCGGTCGCGCGCTGGGTGCCGTACACCCGCACGTATCTGGCACCGGTCGCGGTGAAGGTCGCCTCGTCCACTCCGCCGTCACCGGCGGTCGTGGCGTGCGCCTGCGTCCAGGTCGTTCCGTCGGCCGAGGTCTCGATCCGGTACGCCCTGCCGTACGCGGCCTCCCACTGCAGCTTCACCCGGTTCACCTGCCGGACGGACCCCAGGTCCACCGAGATCCACTGCGGATCGGAGAAGGCCGACGACCAGCGGGTGCCGAGGTTGCCGTCCACCGCGTTGGAGCCCGCGGAGGCGGCGTTCTCGGTCGAGGACACGGTGACCGGGCGCCCTGCCGACAGCAGCGTGCCCGTGGGCGGGCCCCCGGTGGTCAGGGTGAAGTCGTCCACGTCGAACAACGCCCCCGTCCCTCCGGCGAAGACCAGGAAGAGCCTGGTGGTTCCGGCCGGGGCGTTCGTCAGGGTGGTGGAGACGTCGGCGAACGTCTCCCACCCGCCGGTCGGCGCCACGGTGGCGGTGCCCAGCAGGGGCCCGGTGGCCGACCCCGCCCTGACCTGGATCGTCCCGCCGACCCCGCCGGAGGAGACCCTGGCGGTGAGCCTGGTGACGCCGCTCAGGACGTAGGGGTCGAAGGAGATCCAGTCGCCGTTCTCGATGCTGCCGACGGTCTTGGCGCCGTGCGCGGCCGGCTTGTCGTACTGGGCGATGCCCTGGGAGGTGGTGTAGTGCTCGGCCTGCCGGTTCCTCGGCTGGGTGACGTGCTGGGCGTGGGTGGTGAGCCCGCCCGCGTCGGTGTACTCGGCGTCCCAGACCCCGAACAGGTTGGCGGCCCCGTCGTGCTCGCCGTTGCCGGGCGCCTGGATCGTGCCCGAGCAACCGTTTGCGCTGGCGAGCGGGTGGCCGTGGGTGTCGTGACCGAGGATGTAGGTCATCTTCACCTTCGCGCAGTCGATCGTCGTGTCCTCCGCGTCGGTGACCGTGATCCGGTACGGCACGGCGTCGTTGAAACCGAACACCTGCCCGTTGAGCGGGAGGTCGATCCTCACGACGGGCGCGGTGTTGCCGACGTTGATCTCGACATTGGCCGTCGCGGTGTTGCCGGTGCCGTCCCTGACGGTCAGCGTGACGATCCGCCTGCCGTCGGTGGTGTAGGTGTGGGTGGGATTGGCCGCGGTGGAGGTGCCGCCGTCGCCGAAGGCCCAGGAGTAGGTGAGCGCGTCGCCGTCCGGGTCGGAGCTGCCCGCCGAGGAGAACGCCACGGTCAGCGGCGCCTTCCCGGAGACCTTGTCCGCGCTGGCCTTGGCGATGGGCGCGCGCCCGCCGGTCCCGATGTGCTCGATGCGGTACAGCGCCGAGTCCTGGTTGCCGTTGAACCAGCCGGTGCCGTAGTCGAGCACGTACAGGGCGCCGTCGGGGCCGAACGCCATGTCCATCACCAGCTTGCCCGACCAGGGGAAGGGCTGGATGGTGCCCCGGGTGCCGTTCGCGTTGACCTCGATGTCCTTGATCCACTGACGCTGGAGCTCACCGGCGAGGAAGTGCCCGTCGAGCGACTGCGGGAACTTGACCGGCGAGTTCAGCGCGGCGGAGTAGCGGTAGACGACGCCGCCCATCGGCGACTCCGCGCCGCAGCCGAACTCCGGCAGGCTGCAGCCGTCGTAGGTGATCCAGGCGGGCTTGGCCGCGGGCAGCTTGACCAGGCCGGTGTTCTTGCGCGAGGTGTTCTCCGGGCCGCCCGCGCAGTCGTACTTCGCGCCGACCGTCGCGGTGTCGTAGTTGTAACGGGCGTAGGTCTCGGCCGGGGTGTTGTTGCCGGTGCAGTACGGCCAGCCGAAGAAGCCCGGCCCGGTGATCCGGTTGAACTCGACCTGGCCGCCGGGCCCGCGGGGACCGGCGGTGCCGGCGTCGGGGCCGTAGTCGCCGAGGTAGACGACGCCGGTGGCCTTGTCGACGCTCATGCGGAACGGGTTGCGGAAGCCCATCGCGTAGATCTCCGGGCGGGTGTTCGCGGTTCCCGGCGCGAACATGTTCCCGGCCGGGATGGAGTACGACCCGTCGGCGTTGACCTTGATGCGGAGCACCTTGCCGCGCAGGTCGTTGGTGTTGGCGGCGCCGCGCTGGGCGTCGAGCGCGGGGTTGCGGCTGGGCCTGTCGTCCAGGGGGGCGTAGCCGTCGTTGAACCCGGGCTCGCTGTCGTCGCCGGTGGTCAGGTAGAGGTTGCCCGCGGCGTCGAAGTCGATGTCGCCGCCGACGTGGCAGCAGGCGCCGCGGCTGGCCCTGACCTCCAGCACGCTCTTCTCGCTCGCGAGGTCGAGCGTGCCGTCGGTGTTCAGCCTGAAGCGCGAGAGCCGGTTGACGCCGTCGAACCGCGCGAACTCCGCCGCGGTGCCGTCGGGCGGGGAACCGTGCGGCGGCGTGGACAGCGGCGGCGCGTAGTAGAGGTAGACGAACCGGTTCGTGGCGAAGCCGGGGTCGACGCCGACCCCCTGCATGCCCTCCTCGTCGTTGAAGTAGACGGAGAGCTTGCCCGAAACCTTGGTGTTCCCGGCGGCGTCGGTGATCCGGACCGTGCCGTCACGGGCGGTGTGCAGGACGGAGCGGTCGGGCAGCACCGCCATCGTCATGGGCTCCCCCACCTCGGCGACCCCCTTGGCCAGCGTGACCTGCTGGAACTTGGTGGGGTCGACGGGCGGGGCGGCGCCCCCCGCCGAAGCGGCGGTCGTGGTGTCGGTCGCCATCACGGTCGCGGCGGTCGCAGCGGTCGTGGCCGTGGTCGCGGCGGTCGCGGTCGCGGTGGCCGGGAGCGGGTGCAGGAGCGCGGACAGGGTGAGGAGAGCGGTCAGGGGTGGTAACCATCGGCGAAGCGAGGCCATGGGCGAGACTCCAGGTCTCTGTGGGGGGTGGACCGGTGGTCAGGGTCTCGGGGCAGGGGTTCGGGGTCCCTGGAAGGGGACACCGAGGAAAAAGCTGAGGGAGCGCTCTCCCAAGCCGAGATTGCTCTTTCTCGACAATCCTTGTCAAGAGGCTGTTTAACCTGGCGGAAACGGCCCGTACACACCCGGCGGGCATCGACGCGCTTCGGGGAACGCTCCCCAGCCGTCCTGTTGTAGCGTGCCGGTGCCCCCTGAGCTGGCCGAACCGGCGGCTCTTCAGGAGAGCGTTTCCAGCCTTGTCTCCGGCCGGCCGACGAGATGAGCCCGTTCCGTGGCGCTCCGTCGTTGACAGGAAAGGTGAACGCAACCACCCTCCGGCCTCGGTATGCGGAAGCGTCAACGGGCGGCCTTCGTGCCCTGCGCGTCGAGCACCGTCACCGAGCACCGTCACCGAGCACCGTCACCGAGCACCGTCACCGAGTGCGTCTGGCCGCCCCGGTCCCAGCCCACCGGGTGCGACGTGCGTCCTTCCGGTTGGAGCCGGCACCTCTGATCACGGAGAGGACGC
>NZ_JBFABE010000047.1:40447-63861 GCF_040640155.1 Streptosporangium sp. NPDC023615 | reverse complement strand
GACCCGCCACCCGAGCGAACAGATCATCCAGGCCCGTCATCCATACCTGAAGATCGTCAGCGGTCACCGCACTCGACATGCGACCAGGCTAAGCCATCACAATCTATCGTTGTAGTACTAGGACCTGTATCAAAGTGAGGTCAGCAGCCAGTCGTTGGTGATGGCGATGTGGAGGCTGGCCTCGTAGCGGACAGTGAGTTTGTCGAAACGGGTGGCGGCGCGGTGGCGTTTGAGCCGGTTGATGCCGCGGCGTGACGGTTGCGGTAGTCCTCGGGGCTGAAGTGTGGTGGACGGCCTCCGGTAGAACCGCGCCTCTTGCGGTGGCGGATCTGGTCGGCGGCTTCGGGGATCGTCGCGGTGATGCCGCGTTTGCGCAGGTAGGCACGGTTGGCGCGAGAGCTGTAGGCCTTGTCGGCCCGGACCCCGTCGGGGTGGGTGCGAGGACGACCGGCCCCGATCCGCGGGACGTCGATCTTCTCCAGGACATTTTGGAACTGCGGCGAGTCACCGCGCTGGCCTGCCGTCAGCAGCGGCGCCATCACGTTCTGGTTCTGTTCACAGGCCAGGTGGATCTTGGTGGTGAACCCGCCCCGGGAACGTCCCAGCGCGTGGTCGGCGGGCTCGGCCACCACGCCGCCCGGTGGTTCCTTCTGCGGGGCAGAGCGTGCTCCGGCAGCGTGCTGGTGCGCCCGAGCCGTCGTGGAGTCCACGCTGATCTCCCAGGAGATCCGGCCGGCCGCGTCCGCCCGGGCCTGCAGCTTCGTGATGATCGCCGCCCAAGCCCCGGCCCGCTGCCACCGCCGGAACAACGAGTACACCGCACGCCAGGATCCGTAACAGTCCGGGACGTCCCGCCAGGGTGACCCGCCCCGGACCCGCCACCACCGAACCCGAAGGCCCTCACCCACTACAAGATCATCTGTTTCGTGTCGCCCCGTACCTAACCTCTGTGGTCAGTACACCTAGCCGGCCGGGCCTGGTCCGGTGAGCCGTGCGGCGCGGGCCGCCGCCTCGCGGTCGCGGGGCAGCCGCACGGTGACGGACAGGCCGCCGCCGGGGCGCGGCACGGCCGTCACGGCGCCGTCGTGCGCCACCACGATGGCCCGTACGATCGACAGACCCAGGCCTGCCCCCTGGGCCGAACCGACCCGGTCGTGCAGGCGGCGGAACGGCTCGAACAGGTCGCCGGCCTCGTGGGCGGGGACGAGCGGGCCGGTGTTGTCCACGACGAGCGTGAGCTCCTCGCCGGCCGCGGCCAGCCGTACCTCGACGTGCCCGTCGGGCACGTTGTACTTGAGGGCGTTCTCGACCAGGTTGAACACGCAGCGTTCCAGCAGCAGCGCGTCACCCCGGGCGGGGGCGGGCGCCAGGTCGGCCCGCAGCGCGATGCCGCGCCGTCGCGCGGTGGCCCCGAGCTGTTCCAGCGCCGAGGCCGCGGCGTGCTCCAGGTCCACCGGCCTGCGGGCGACCAGCTCGTTCTCCGAACGGGCCAGCAGCAGCAACCCCTCGATGAGCCGCTCGTGGCGCGCGTTGACGCTCAGCAGCGCCCGGCCGAGCGCGTGCACGTCGTCGGAGGCGTCCGGCTCCTCCAGCGCCACCTCGATCAGCGTCCGGTTGACCGCGATGGGCGTGCGCAGCTCGTGGGAGGCGTTGGTGACGAAGCGGCGCTGGGCGTCGAAGGAGCGCTGGAGGCGGTCGAGCATCGCGTCGAAGGTGTCGGCCAGGCGTTTGACGTGGTCGGGCGGGCCGTCCAGCGCGATGCGCTCGTGCAGGGTGCTCTCCGACAGGCGTTCGGCGGTACCGGTCACCCGCTGCAGGGGACGCAGCGCACGGTCGGTCATGAGCAGGCCGAGCAGGGTCGCGACCACGCCGATCACCACGAGTCCGATCACCGAGTTGCGCAGCAGCTCCGCCAACACGTCCGCCTTGCCGACCTCCACCTGCTGGAGCAGGTCTCCCGCGGTGCGCAGGAAGAACCCCTCCTGCTGCGGCGGCAGCGGCCCCTGCGCGGGGATCTTGGGGGCCGACGAGATCCGGGTGACGATCCGCTGCTCCATGGTCCGTGCCGTCAGCGCGTAGGTCACCCAGAGCAGGACCGCGCCCGCGCCGAAGAACAGGCCGCCGTACAGGAGGGTCAGGCGGGTGCGCAGCCCGAACCCGCGCCGGGCCCGGAGCCGTTCCCGCGTCCGCCCGGCGGGGCGGCCCGCCCGCGACCCCCCGCCCGACGGCGACGACCGCTGCGACGATGACGGCGACCGCTGCGGTCGCGGTCGTGACCGTGACGCGAGATCGCTCACAGGCGGTATCCCCGTCCCGGGACGGTCTCGATGACCGGCGGGTCGCCGAGCTTCCTGCGCAGCGTCGTCATCGCCACCCGCAACGCCCCGGTGCCCGCCTCGTAGTACTCGTCCCAGGCGCGGGCGAGCAGGTCGCGGGTGCGCACCACCTCGCCGTCGGCCACCAGCAGTACCTGCAGCAGCGCGAACTCCTTACGGGTCAGGGACAGGCGCGCGCCGTTCCTGGTCACGGTCCTTCCGGCCGGGTCCAGCCGCACCCCCGCGCGCTCCAGTGCCAGGGGCCGGGCCGAGGCCGTACGCCGGGCCAGCGCGCGCACCCGGGCCGCCAGTTCGGCGATCGCGAACGGTTTGGGCAGGTAGTCGTCGGCGCCCAGCCCGAGACCGTCCACCCGCTCGCCCACCGCGTCCATCGCGGTCAGCATCAGGATCCCCCCGCCGCCGCCCATCGCGACCAGCCGCCTGCACACCTCGTCGCCGTGCAGCCCCGGCAGGTCGCGGTCCAGCACCACCACGTCGTAGCCGGTGTGTCCCAGGCGCTCCATGGCCTGCGCGCCGTCGTAGGCGACGTCCACGGCGATGGCCCGCCGCCGCAGGGCGCGGGCGATGGCGTCGGCCATCTCGTCCTCGTCCTCGACCACCAGCACGCGCATGCCCCCACCTCCGCCGACCAGCGTGGGCCATCGGGTGTTAGGCCGCGATAAGCCCGCGCGCCGTCGTGACACGGGCCGCTCCGCGCCCGTTCGCGCCCGTTCCCGTCCGCCTGCGGCACGCGACGTCCCAGGTGCGGCTTACGGGCCGCTAACCCCGGCCGCCGTAGACATCGGACCGTGGTGCGGGCGCACGTCCCGCCGGTACGGAGGTGAGGGGACATGACGGCTCCAGCAGGCGGTGGAGGCGGCCGATGAGACGTGGCAGAGCGGTGCTGGCCGGGACGGCGGCCGCCGTGGTGCTCGGCGGGGCGGCCGCCACGGCGGTGGGCCTGGACGGCACCGGCGAGGCGGCCGGGACGTCCGCGCCGCCGGTACCGCCGACGGCGGAGATCACCCGTGGGGACGTGGTGGACACCACGTCGCTCTCCGGCAGGCTGACCTACTCGGGGGAGCACACGCCGGCCGTCGGCGCCGGCGGTACGGTGACCGCGGTCCCGGCCGAGGGCCGGGTGATCCGCCGGGGCCGGGCGCTGCTGGGTGTCGACCGCAGGCCGCTGACGCTGATGTACGGCCGGGTGCCGCTGTACCGGCCGCTGCGGTTCGGCGTGGAGGAGGGGCCCGACGTCGAGCAGCTCGAGCGCAACCTCAGGGCGCTCGGCCACGGCGACGACCTGACGGTGGACGAGGAGTTCACCCCCGCCACCTCCTCGGCGGTCCTGGAGTGGCAGGAGGCTCGCGGCCTGCCGCGGACCGGTGTCGTCGACGCCGCCCAGGTGGTGTTCCTGGAGGGCCCGGTGCGGGTGGCCGAAGCGTCGGTGAGGGTGGGCGACCGGGTGCGTGCCGGCGCGCGGGTCCTGACCCTGACCGGCACCCGCCGGATCGTCCGGGTCGACCTGGACACCGAGGATCAGGCGATGGCCCGCGAGGGCGCCGGGGTGAGGGTGGAGCTGCCCGGCGGGCGAGAGCTCAAGGGGAGGATCTCCTTCGTCGGCTCGGTCGCCAAGGCCGCTCCGGGCCAGGGGGAGGGCGAGGAGACCTCCTCGACGGTCGAGGTGGAGATCACCCTGGGCAAGGGCTCCACCGGGAGGCTGGACCAGGCGCCGGTGACGGTGGAGATGGAGAGCGAACGCGTGCGGAACGTGCTGAAGGTCCCCGTCGAGGCGCTGCTGGCGCTGCGCGAGGGCGGTTTCGGCGTCGAGGTCGTACAGGGCTCGGCGACCCGGCTGGTGCCGGTGAAGACCGGCGCGTACGGCGGCGGAGAGGTCGAGATCGAGGGCGCGGGCCTGTCGCGGGGCGTGAAGGTCGGGGTGCCGCGCTCGTGAACCCCGTCAACCTCGTGAACCCGGGACACGCCGGGCACGCCGGACGCCCGGGGCACGCCGGGCACATCGGGCACATCGGGCACATCGTCGAGCTCACCGGGGTGACCAAGCTGTACGGGCAGGGGGTGGCGGCGCTGCGCGGGGTCGACCTGCGGATCGGCGCCGGTGAGCTGCTGGCGATCGTCGGGCCGTCCGGTTCGGGTAAGTCCACCCTTCTGCACATGATCGGGACCCTGGACCGGCCCACGGCCGGCACGATCAGGATCGCCGGCCACGACGTCGGCGCCCTCGGTGACCGCGAGCTGTCCGCGCTGCGCTCGCGTCATCTGGGTTTCGTCTTCCAGCAGTTCCACCTGGCCGACGGGGTGAGCGCCCTGGACAACGTCGCCGACGGCCTGCTGTACGCCGGTCCGCGGCTGCGCGAGCGGCGCGAGCGGGCCGCCGCCGCGCTGGAGCGGGTCGGGCTCGGCCACCGGCTCGCTCACCGGCCCGCCCAGCTGTCGGGCGGGGAGCGGCAGCGGGTCGCGATGGCCAGGGCGGTGGTCGGCGAGCCGTCCCTGCTGCTGGCCGACGAGCCCACCGGCAACCTCGACAGTGCCTCCGGCGCCGAGGTGCTCGGCGTGCTGGGCGACCTGCACGCCGCGGGCACCACGATCGCCGTGATCACCCATGACGACGAGATCGCCGGGTGGGCGCCGCGCCGGGTGCGGGTCAGGGACGGCCTGATCGTCTCCGGTGCCGGCACCGGAGACGGAGGCGGGGGCGGCGTCGGCGCCGGCCCCGCGGTCCGCGGTCGGGACGCCGGCGTCGGGGAGGTCGCCCGGTGAACGGCGGGAACGAGCGGCTCCGGCCGCCACGGTCGCGCGCGAGCGACGTGCTCAGGGTCGGCGCCGCCGGGCTGCGCGCCAGGCCGGCACGGGTGGCGCTGTCGGCGCTGGGCATCGCGATCGGCATCGCCACCATGGTCGCGGTGATCGGCGTCTCCTCCTCCTCCAGGGAGGACCTGCTGCGCAGGCTCGACCGGCTCGGCACCAACCTGCTGACCGTCGAGGCCGGGCAGACCGTGTTCGGCGGCCAGACCCGGCTGCCGGTCGGCGCGCCCGACATGGTCCGCAGGATCGCGCCGGTCACCAGCGCGGCCGCCACCGGGACGGTGGACGCCACGGTCCGGCGTACCGGCAAGATCCCCAAGAGCGTGACCGGGGGCATCGCCGTGCGGGCCGCCGACGTCGAGCTGCTCACCACCCTGGAGGGGAGAGTGCGGGCGGGTGCCTGGCTCAACGCCGCCACCGCCCGTCACCCGGCGGTCGTGCTGGGGTCGGTGGCCGCCGAGCGGCTGGGGCTGACCGGGCCCGGCGCCCGGGTGTGGATCGGCGGCCGGTGGTTCACCGTCATCGGCGTCCTGGACGCCCTGCCGCTGGCGCCGGAGATCGAGCGCTCGGCGCTGGTCGGGTTCGAGGCCGCCGAACGCCACCTGGACTTCGACGGGCACCCGACCACCATCTACGAGCGCTCCGCGGACGCGGCCGTGGAGGCGGTGCGCGAGGTGCTGCCGCGTACGGTCGATCCGGAGAACCCGGAGGAGGTGAACGTCAGCCGTCCCTCGGACGCCTTGAGCGCCAAGGCGGCCGCCGCCGGCGCGTTCACCGGGCTCATGCTCGGCCTGGGCGCGGTGGCGCTGCTGGTCGGCGGGGTCGGCGTGGCGAACATGATGGTGATCTCGGTGCTCGAGCGTCGCCGGGAGATCGGCCTGCGCCGCTCGCTGGGGGCGACCCGGGGGCAGGTGCGCGTGCAGTTCCTGGCCGAGTCGCTGCTGCTGTCGGCGACCGGCGGGGTGGCCGGGGCGGTGCTCGGCGCGCTGGCGAGCGCCGGCTACGCCGCCTCCAAGGGGTGGCCCGTGGTGGTGCCGCCCTGGGCGTTCGGCGGCGCGATCGGCGCGACGCTGGTCATCGGCACGCTCGCCGGCCTGTATCCGGCGATGCGCGCCGCCCGCCTGCCGCCCACCGAGGCGCTGGCGGCGAGCTGAGCACCGGCGCCGTCGATCCCGCGCGGCCGGGAGGGCTCAGGGGGCGAGAGGGCCAGGGGAGTCGGGGGGGCCGGGGGGATTGAGGGGGTTGCCGGGGGAGTGGTCGCCGAGGACGATGAGCAGTTTGCGCAGCAACCCGGCGAGCCGCTCCTGCTCGGGGCCGCTCAGCTCACCCAGGAGCCTCGCCTCCAGGTCGACGTGGGCGGTGACGACGGGGTCGATCAGCTCCCGGCCGCGCTCGGTCAGCGTGACCAGCACGCTGCGCCGGTTGAGGGGGTCGACCCCGCGGGTCACCAGCTCCCTGGCGACCAGGCGGTCGATCCGGTTGGTGATCGCTCCGGAGGTGACCATCGACGCCTCGACGAGCTGTCCCGCGGTGAGCCGGTAGGGAGGGCCGGAGCGGCGCAGCGTGCCCAGGATGTCGAACTCCCACAGCTGCAGGTCGTGGGTGGCGAAGTGATCGCGAAGCTCGCGCTCCAGCAGGCGGCAGGCGCGCTGGACGCGGGCCACCACGCCCATCGGGGTGGGGTCGATGTCGGGCCGCTCGACGCGCCACTGGTTCATCCGCCAGTCGACGTTGTCCTCCACGGGCCTGCCACCCCCAGAACATCTCAACGTGAAACTGTTTGACGTCATCCTAACGGGTGGCTACATTCCTCAACGTTGAACATTTTAACGTTAAGGAGAACGGCGATGCCGATCCCGAGCCGGCCGGACGCCGGCGGCGGCGTGTCCCCGCTCGCCGGCACCCTGGGACTGACCGCGCTGACCGCGACAGCGCCCGTCAGCTGGGGCACCACGTACCTGGTCACCACCGAGTTCCTCCCGCCCGGCCACCCGCTGGTGTCGGGGGTGATCCGCGCGCTGCCGGCGGGGCTGGTCCTGATCGCCCTCACGCGCAGGCTGCCGGCCGGGGCGTGGCTGTGGCGCTCGCTGCTGCTGGGCACCCTCAACATCGGCGCGCTGTTCGCGCTGTTGTTCGTCGCCGCCTACCGGTTGCCCGGCGGCGTCGCGGCGACCCTCACCGCCGTCCAGCCCCTGTTCGTCGTCGGCCTGGCGTTCCTGCTGCTGGGGGAGAGACCCGCGCCCTGGCGGCTCGGCTGGGGCCTGGCCGGCGTGGCGGGCGTCGGGCTGATCGTCCTGCGCGGCCGGCTCTCCTTCGACCTGCTCGGCGTGCTGGCCGGCGTCGCGGCCGCCGGCGTGATGGCCGGCGGGATCGTCCTGACCAAACGCTGGGGACGCCCGCCCGGCGCCGGCGCGGCGACCGTCGCAGGATGGCAGCTCACCGCCGGCGGGCTCGTGCTCCTGCCGCTCGCGCTCGCGTTCGAGGGGCTCCCGCCCGCGCTGGACCTTCGCGCGATCGGCGGCTACGCGTGGCTGTCGGTCGTGGGCGCCCTGCTGTCCTTCGTGGCCTGGTTCCACGGCATCGGCAGGCTGCCCGTGGTCGCGGTGTCGTTCCTCACCCTGCTCTCGCCCATGGTCGCCACGATCCTGGGCGGGGTGTTCCTGGGCGAGTCCCTGACGCCCTGGCAGGGCGTCGGGTTCGTGCTCGCGCTGACCGCCGTCGCCGCCGCGCAGATCCCCCCGGGCACCGCCCGCGCCCTGATCCGTGTCCCCGCCACCACCGAAGGAGACTGAGCGTGCCGCGCACCGTACTGATCACCGGAGCCACCGGAACCGTGTCCACCGCGCTGATGGGCGCGCTGGAGGGGGCGGGGGTGAACCTTCGCGCCCTCGTCCGCGAGAACTCCTCGGCGGACGGACCGCGCGCGCGGGGCGCCGAGGTCGTCACCGGCGACCTCGACGATCCCCGGTCGCTGCCGCCCGCCTTCGAGGGCGTGCAGGACCTGTGGCTGCTCACCCCGAACGGCCCGCGCGCCCCGGAGAACAACATGAACGCCGTGTGGGCCGCGCGCCAGGCCGGCGTGGAGCGCGTCGTGCGCCTGTCGGCCGTCGGCGCGGCCCACGACGCGCCGAACCGCAGCGGCAGGCTGCACGCCCTGTCGGACCGGGAGACCGAACACGGCGGCATGCGCTGGACGATCCTGCGCCCCCACTGGTTCATGCAGAACCTGCTGAACGAGGCCGCCGACATCCGCGCCACCGGCACGTTCTCGCTGAACATGGCCTCGGCGCGGATCGGCATGATCGACGTCCGCGACATCGCCGAGTGCGCCGCCCGCGTGCTCCTCGACGACCCCGGCCGTCACCACGGCCGGACCTACACCCTCACCGGCCCGCGCTCGCTGACCTTCGACGAGGTCGCCGGGCGATCGGCCCTGGCCCTGGGCCGGCCCGTCACGTACCTGCCGGTCGGCGACGACGCCAGGCGCGCGACGCTGCTCGGCCACGGCGTTCCGGGATGGATCGTCGACATGCTCGAGGAGTACGCGCGGGCGTACGCCTCCGGCTGGGGGGACCTCACCACCGGCACGGTCGCCGACCTTCTCGGCCGCCCGCCGCGCGACGTCGCCGACTTCGTCCGCGACCACGCCGCCGCGTTCGTCCCGGCCGGCGGCGGCTGAGACCGCGGCCCGCCGGCGCGGACCGGCGCCGGCGGCGTCACCGCCGCGGGGGCCTCGGACGCCACGTCCGGCGGGCCGGGGCGATCCCCGGATCCCCGGCGGGCCCGCCGGGCCCGCCGGGGGCGCTTGGTACGATTCCCGCCCGGGAGGAGACCGCCTCTCCGGCCCGTTCCGGCGCGCTTTTCGTCAGGGGTGACACGTGGCGGCCCGCACGACCATCTACGACGTCGCCGGCGCGGCGGGCGTCAGCATCTCCACCGTCTCCCTGGCCCTCAACTCCCCGGCCAGGGTCAGCCCGAAGACCCGCCGCAAGGTCCTGGAGGCCGCCGACGCGCTCGGCTTCGTCCCCAAGCAGGACGCGGTCACCAAGGCCCGCCGGGGCGTGGGACGCGTCGGGGTGATCGCCCCCTTCACCTCCTACCCGTCGGTGGCCCGGCGGTTGAACGGCATCCTGCGGGCCGTCGGCGACCGGCCCCTGGAGGTCGTGCTGTTCGACCAGGAGTCGGCCGCGCAGAGCTCCTCGCCGCTGCTGGCCGGGCTTCCCCTCACCGGCCGCCTGGACGGGCTCGTCGTCGTCAGCCTCAGCCTGGAGGAGGCGGTGGCCGAGCGCCTGGCCACCGCGCGGCTGCCCACGGTGCTGGTCGACGTCCGCCATCGCGGCTTCGACTCGGTGCACACCGACGACGAGGCGGGCGGCAGGCTGGTCGCCGAGCACCTGCTCGGTGCCGGTCATCGCCGGTTCGCCTTCCTGGGCGAGGCGCAGAGATCGGGCCTGTACGTCTCGCCGTCCCAGCGGCGCCTGGCCGGCTACCGCACGGCCCTGGCCGAGGCCGGCCGTCCCCTCGCCGACGGCGACGTGCGGCTGAGCGCGCACGACCTGGCCGCGGCCCGCGCCGCGGCGGTGGAGTTGCTGTCGGAGCCGGAGCCTCCCTCGGCCGTCTTCGCCGCCGACGACACCCTCGCCTCCGGGGTGCTGCGGGCCGCGCGCGACCTCGGTCTCGCCGTGCCCGGCGACCTGGCGGTGGTCGGCTTCGACGACGGCGACCTGGCCGAGGTCCTCGACCTCACCACCGTGCGCCAGCCCCTGGAGGACTCCGGCCGCACCGCGATGGAACTGCTCCTGCGGCAGTTGGAGCGACCCGCGACCGCCCGCCAGGTGACGCTGGAACTGCGGCTGATCATCCGGGGCACGAGCGCGCCCGGTCACTGAGCCGGCACCGCCCGCCGCCACGACACGCCGGAGCCGGGCACCGGGATGTCCGCGCGACCGACCGGCGCGCCAGGGCCTCTTCGCCGGCGCCGGAACGGCGCTCCGGCCAGGGCGGACGTCCGCCCGCGCCGAGACGGCGAGCACCGAGCCTGTGGCCCGGGCGGGAGAATTCGATGGCCCGCGTGTCCGGTCGCGTGGATCATCGGGGCATGTCACGAACTTTCGAGGACCTGGTGGCCGAGGCCGATACCGTACCGGTGGAGGGCTGGGACTTCTCCTGGCTGCGGGGCCGGGCCGAGGAGCAGCGCCCCTCCTGGGGCTACCAGCGTCTGATGAGCGAGCGGCTGGGCCGGGTCTCGGCGGCGCTGGACATCCAGACCGGCGGCGGGGAGGTCCTGGCCGGGGCGCGGCGGCTGCCCCCGGTGATGGCGGCCACCGAGTCCTGGCCGCCGAACCTCGCCCGTGCGACCCGGTTGCTGCACCCCTTGGGCGCGCTCGTCGTCGCCGACGCCGACGAGCCGCCGCTGCCGTTCGCCGACGAGGCCTTCGACCTGGTGACCAGCCGCCACCCGGTGACCGTCTGGTGGCAGGAGATCGCCCGGGTGCTGCGGCCGGGGGGCACGTACCTGTCCCAGCAGGTGGGTCCTGCCAGCGTCGCCGAGCTCACCGAGTACTTCCTGGGCCCGCCCGCGCCACGCGACCTGCGTCACCGCCACCCCGACGACGCGCGCCTGGCGGCCGAGGCGGCGGGGCTGGAGGTCGTCGACCTGCGTTTCGAGTCCCTGCCGATGGAGTTCTTCGACGTCGGCGCGGTGATCTACTTCCTGCGCAAGGTGATCTGGATCGTCCCCGGCTTCACCGTCGACCGCTACCGCGACCGGCTGCGGGAGCTGCACGACAGGATCGGTGCCGAGGGCCCGTTCACCGCGCGGGCGACGCGTTTCCTCATCGAGGCGCGCAAGCCCACCTGACCGGGCAGGTGTCCGCCGCGCCGCGCGGGCCCACCGGCCCCACCGGCCCCGCAGGGTCCGCAGGGTCCGCAGGGTCCGCCGTGCCGGCCGCGCCGGCCGCGCCGCCTTCGCCGGGGCGTGCCCGCCCGGGGCGCGATGCCCGCGAGGGGACCGGGCGTTCGGTGGAGGGCAGCACGACCACCGCGGCCGGGTCCACCCCGGTGGACCTGATGATCCGCGCGGTCACCGTGGGCGTGCGGGTGAGTACGACGACCTTGTTCAGCCTCACGTCGACGTAGCGCACGCTGGCCCCGGCGGGGTGGGCGGACAGGACCTCGTCGATCCTCTTGCGGATCGGGGTCAGTTGCGTCAGCGACCATCTCACCACCGAGGGCGAGGCGCCGGCGGCGGTGATCCTGGGGCGGTCGGCGACGCTGGTGGTGGCCACCACCAGCGTCTGGGAGAGGGGCCCGTTGAACCAGGACCCACCGAAGCGGTCGCCCAGTTCCTCACGCAACCGCGCCTCGACGGATGCCAGCACGATCTCGTTGAGCAGCCGTTTCTGGACCTGTTCCCTGGTGAGGCCGAGGTCACGCTGGAGTGCTTCCAGCATGTCCGGCGGCACCCACGGCACCTGTGGTGACGGGGAGGCCTTGTGGGTGGGCAGCGATGCCACGGGCCGCAATGTCGCAGGCCGCGGTGCCGCGGGGCGCGCGCCCGGCGCCCGGGTCGCACGGGAGGACGGCGGCGCCTGGGCAGCGCCGCTTCCGTCGGCACCCGCCGCCAGGGGGAGCAGGCCCGCCCCGGCCAGGACGGTGAGCGCGGTGAACGCCATGGCACGGCTCATGACGGCGGTGTGGTTGCGCGGCATGTGTGCTCTCCTGGGCCTCGGCTCTCACAGCGGGAGGGGGAGCTTCCGCGCATCGCTGGTCGGATCGCACGACGCGGGCGAGGCCACCCTAGAACAACCGGCGTCCCGGCGCCCGCGAAGGCCCCGCGCCACGCGGGCGGGCCTTCGGACAGACCTTCGGAGGGGTTTTCGAGTGTCTTCCGCCGGTCCGGTCCGGTCCGGTCCGGTCCGGGGCCGGTCGTGGACGGGGGAGGGACGGGGGGAGAGAGGGGGACGGGGCGGGCGGAGGCGGCCGGGCGGACGGGGTCAGCGGCGGTCGAGCCGGACGGCGATGTCGACGACCTGGTGGGCGGCGGGAAAGGCGCCGTAGTTGTAGTTGACGGCGCCGGTGAGCAGGTTGAGCCCGTAGAGGCGGTAACGGCCGGCGACCTTCAGCGTGGCGAAGGCGCTGTTGGAGACGGTGACCCCACCGCGCAGCGAGCTGTACACGTCGAAGCCCGCCGGATCGGTCACGGCCACCCGCAGGTTGCCGGTGGGCGTCAGCAGGCCGGCGTCGGCGGGTGACTGCAGTCCCAGCCGGTCGGTGGTGGTGTCCACGTCGAAGAGCGCGGTGGCGGTGGCGGCGCTGAGGTCGTTGTTGGTGTATCCGATGCCCGAGACGCCGGGCGCGGCGACGGGCGCGGTGGCCGGTGGGACGGGCGTGGTCGTCAGCGGCCGGTCGGCCACGGTCCGGCCGGTGGTCGTGAGAGCGGTCGGGCCCTCGGCGGCGACCGGCCCTTCGAGGTCGTGGCGCAGGTTCTGCCCGGTGTCGCCGACCACACGCAGCACGTCGGCGGCGGGGTCGAAGTCCACGCCGAAGGCCGAGCCGCTCAACGCCACCGTGAGCTGGGAGACCTTGGTGGCCTTGCCCGCCCCGCCGAGGGTGTACACGCCGCCCTGGTCCCCGACGCCGTACAGCTCGCCGCCCCGCACGCGGTAATCGATGCCGACGATCCCGGTGTCCCCCTGGAGACCGCTGATCCCGCCCAGATCGCGGACGCGTCCGGGAAAGCGGATGTCGAAGGCGACCAGCCGCTGGTCGGAGGTCAGCCCGACGACGCCGATACCGACCTTGGCCCGGCCGGCGTTCCCCGCGGCGCCGCCCCGCCCGCCGAACCGCCCGCCGCCCGCCGCCTCGCCGGTCCCGCCGTCCGGGACGCTCCTCGCCTCACGCCCCGCCGCGTTTTCCGCCGTGTTCTCGGCGGTGATGGCGGTGAGGCTCCCGGTCGCGCCCCGGCGGGCGGGCGCGACCTGCGCAGGTACGGAGGCCGACACGGAGGCCGGTACGGAGGCCGACACGGAGGCCGCCGTGCTCAACGCCAGCACGGTGGCGGCGAGGGTCCTTCGCATCTGCCTCTCCTTCGCGGTCACGGCTCACGTCACCCGGGCACCGGCGACGGCGTTCTCACGGATCGTAGGACCTCCCTCACGCAACGCGACGTCGCGATCCGGCCAAGAGCACACCAAGGCGTCCGCGGACGCCGGCCCGCCCCGGCCACCGGCCGGGGCGGGCGGTGGCCGCAGCGGCGATTGAGCGGCCCGGACCTGGGCAGACGGGCGGGGAACACCTTTCGCCCGTTCACCGTACGGGCGCTGTCATATACCGGGAGGAACAATGTCGAACTCCGGACCCGCCTCCGACGAGGACATCCCGCTGGCGGACCGCCGCGCCGACCAGCAGGACGTCCACGACGAACCCGACTTCGCCGACGAGTTCGCTCCCTCGCCGACCGACCCGGCCAACCAGCCCGAGGACGATCCCGACACCGACGTCCACGGCCAGGACGAGGGCCACGAGAGGCCGTCCTCGGCCTGAGGGTCGCAGACGAAGGCGCCGTGGCCGGACGGCCGGCGAGTGTCGCCGGCCCCGGTCGCGGTCTTGGCGTCGGTCGCGGCCCCGGCCCCCGGTCTTGGCCCGGTCTTGGCCCGGCCTCGGTCCCGGTCCCGGTCGCGGCCCCGGGCGAACCGGCCGGTTCCCGGAGGAGACCTACGAGGCCAGCCGTTCACGTGCGTCGCGGCCCGATCCCGCGGGTTCGACCCCGCCGTCGGGCTGGTTGACCTCGGCCCACACCGCATCGAGGGAGAGGCCGAGGACGGCGGCGATCGCCGCGATGGTCGGGAAGGCGGGGGTCGCCACGCGGCCCGACTCGATCTTCCGAAGGGTCTCCGGCGACACGCCCGCGTCCAGCGCGGTGTCGAGCATCGAGCGCTCCCCCCTGGCGCGACGCAACAGGGCACCGAGGCGCTGTCCGCGCTCGACTTCCGCGGGTGTGAGCGGCAACCTGACCATGGATCCGATTCTAGGGCCTGTGCGGGGCCGGGATCAGTGGGGTTCGCCGCGCGGTGACCTGCCGTCCTGCCGGTCCGGGGTCTTCTGCCCGTCCGAGGACGCGGGGTCCGTACCGGTCCCGACGCCGGGATAATATGGCCGGGATAGTTATTGGTTTCCTGAGAGAGGCGCCTCATGATCGAGATCTTGAACTCCACCGAACTGGCCCGGGCGAAGGAGTCGGGCGCCCTGGTCGCCGACATTCTGCAGACGCTGAGGAGCCGCTGCGCGGTCGGCACGAACCTCCTGGAGATCGACCGGTGGGCCAAGACCATGATCGTTGAGGCCGGGGCCCAGTCCTGCTACGTCGACTACGAGCCGTCCTTCGGGCGT
Source organism: Streptosporangium sp. NPDC023615 (assembly GCF_040640155.1). Classification (NCBI taxonomy): domain Bacteria; kingdom Bacillati; phylum Actinomycetota; class Actinomycetes; order Streptosporangiales; family Streptosporangiaceae; genus Streptosporangium; species Streptosporangium sp. NPDC023615. The sequence continues at coordinate 49,330 of NZ_JBFABE010000047.1, read as the reverse complement.
GGGCCGTTCGGCCACTACATCTGCACCTCCGTCAACGACGCCGTGCTCCACGGACTGCCGTACGACTACACGCTCGCCGACGGCGACCTGCTGTCGCTCGATCTCGCCGTCTCCAAGGGCGGGGTCGCCGCGGACTCCGCGATCAGCTTCATCGTGGGCGACTCCCGGCCCCCGCAGAGCCTCGCGATGATCGACGCGACCGAGCGCGCCCTGAGCGCGGGGATCGCCGCCGCCGGCCCCGGGGCCCGCATCGGCGACATCTCCCACGCCATCGGCTCGGTCCTCGGCGGGGCGGGGTACCTGATCAACACCGAGTTCGGGGGGCACGGCATCGGCTCGACGATGCACCAGGGCCCGCACATCTCCAACACCGGACGGCCCGGCCGCGGGTACAGGCTGCGCCCCGGTCTGCTGCTGGCGCTGGAGCCGTGGATCATGGCCGACACCGCCGAGCTCGTCACCGACGCCGACGGCTGGACGCTCCGGAGCGCGACGGGCTGCCGGACGGCACACAGTGAGCACACGATCGCCATCACCGGCGACGGAGCCGAGATCCTCACCCTGCCCAGCTAGGCGCGGCCACGGCGGGGACGCCGGAGCGGGCGCACCCGGAGCGGGTAAGGCCGAAGCCGTGCCCGTCCCGCGCCCCGGGCACCTCATCGCCGATCACCGGCCAGAAGAGCACCGGCATCGTGCCGGGGCGTTCTCCCCGGACGGGGAAACACTGTCCCCGCGCACCACCACCGCTTTTCGAAGTGCTTCGATAGAAGCAGTTGACATCGCGCGGCCCCCTCACGTCTCATGGGGCGGAAGCAGAAGGCGGCCGGCGGCCCGTATCCCACGGGCGCGCCGGGCACGGGCGTCCTTCGACGAGCGGGACGCCCTGACCGGAGGGGACGTGACGCGTGATCCGTTCGTACGTGGTGACCGGAGGGGGCCGCGGCATCGGCAGGGCGGTGGTCGAGCGCCTGCTCACCCACACCCACACCCACGCCGGCGCCGGTGCCGCCACCGGGACCGGTGTGGTCGTCATCGAGCGCGACCCCGAGGCCCTGGCCTGGCTGCGCGACCATCCCGCGGCGGCGCGCCTGACCGGCGTGGCCGGCGACGCCGCGGACGAGACCGTGGCCGGCCGGGCGGCCGACGCCGCCCAGGCGGCGGGCACCCTCACCGGCTGGGTCAACAACGCCGCCGTCTTCCAGGACGCCTCCGTCGACCGCGATCCGCCCCGCCGGGTGATGGACCTCATCTCCTCGGGGCTGGAGGGCGCCGTCGTCGGCTGCGCCGTCGCGATCCGGCGCTTCCTGGCCCAGGGGGGCGGCGGGGCGATCGTCAACGTCTCCTCGCACCAGGCCCGCCGGGCCGTCCCGGGCTGCCTGCCGTACGCCACGGCCAAGGCGGCCCTGGAGGGGATGACCCGTGCCCTGGCGGTCGAGTACGGGCCGCGCGGCGTCCGCGTCAACGCCGTGGCGCCCGGTTCGGTGCACACCGAGCGCTACACGGACCTCCTCGCCTCCCGTCCCGCACCCGACGCCGCCCGCGTCGAACGGCAGATGGCGCTGCTGCACCCGCTGGGCCGCCTCGCGCGGCCCGAGGAGGTGGCGGCCGCGATCGTCCACCTGCTCGGCGACGACGCCGCCTTCATCACCGGCGCGACCGTTCCCGTCGACGGCGGGCGGTCGGTGCTCGGCCACGACCCCGAGGCCCGGCAGGTCGTCTGAGGTCCCGGCCGGTCCCGGCCGGTCCCTGGAGGTCGCGGCGGGCCGTCGCGCGTCCCCGCGGGCCCTCCGGCCCGGGATGTCAACCCCGACGTTCGCTTGGCCGCCGGCCCGACGGACGGCAGAGGCGCGGGGGCGTGGCCGGTTCCTACGGTCTGCCCCATGAGAACCGATCTGTGGAACGACGTCCGGGTGAGACTGCTGTGGCCGGCCGCCCTGCTGGCCGCGGGAGCGGCCACGGTGGGCCTGCTGTCTCCCGGCGGGCTGGGCACGCCCGAACCGGTACGCATCACCGGCGGAGCCTCCGCCGCGGCCTACCGGTGGGCGCACGAGGCGATGGGCGGCGTGCCCGCGTGGCTGGAGGCCGCCTCCGACGTCCCCCTGGTGCTGCTCGGCCTGATCCTCGCGCTGGTGGGCTGGGGGGCGCTGCGGCGGCGGGACGCCCACGGCGTCGCGGCGACGATCGTGATCGGCGCCGGGGTCGTGGCCGCGTACGCGATCAGCGAGGCGTTGAAGGTGGCCGTGGACCAGGAGCGGCCGTGCCGGGCGGTGGTGGCGATGACGCACTGCCCGGCGCCGGGGGACTGGTCGTTCCCGAGCAACCACGCCACCCTGGCGGCCGGACTGGCGGCCGGGCTGGGCGTGCTGCGGCCGAGGCTGGCCGTGCCGGTCGTGCCGGTGGCCGTCGCGGCGGGGGCGCTGCGCGTGCTGGCGGGCGTCCACTACCCGCACGACGTGCTGGCGGGCGCCGTCCTGGGGGGCTGCGTCGCGGTGGCGGCGCTCCTGGCGATCACCCCGGCCGCCGCGCGCCTGGTGTCAGTGCCGCTCGGCGGCGATGCCCGCCTCGTGCGCCACGACGGCCGCCGCCGCCCGGTTGTCCACGCCCAGCCGCGTCAGGATCGAGCTGACGTGGGCCTTGACCGTGCCCTCGGCGACGCGCAGCCGGCGCGCGATCTGCCCGTTGGACAGGCCCGTCCCGAGGTGGCCCAGGACCTCGCGTTCCCTGGCGGTCAGCGTGTCGACCCGGGCGCGGGCGGCGCGCCGCCGGCCGGCCAGGGCCCCGGTGTCACCGGCGGCGAGGTGGGCGACCACCCGGGCCGCGACCTTCGGTGACAGGTACGCCGCGCCGTCGGCCACCGCCCGGACGCTCGCGATCAGCTCCTCCGGGTCGCCGGACTTGATCACGAACCCCGCCGCTCCGCCGCCGAGCGCCCGCAGGATGTAGTCGTCCTCGCCGAACGTGGTCAAGATCACCACACCGGTGGCGGGAACCGTCCTGCGGATCTCGGCCGCCGCCTCGATGCCGTCACCCCCGGGCATGCGGACGTCGAGCACGGCCACGCCGGGGCGGTGGCGCTGGGCCAGGTCCACGGCCTGGCGACCGGTGGCGGCCTCGGCCACGACGGCGATGCCGGGATCGGTGGACAGGATCGCCCGCACCCCGGCCCGCACCAGGGGCTCGTCGTCGGCGACGAGCACCCGGATCATCTCTCGACCAGGGTGTCGAAGGACGCCAGCCGGCCCGCGCGAAAGCACAGCCGGTAGGCGTCTCCGTACCGGTCGTCGAGGAGATCGGCGGTCATCGCGTAATACTCGCACGTCGTTCCCCGCCCCGGCGGCGGCTCGGGGACGGCCGGGCGGCGTTCCGCCTGCCGGGCGGGCAGCAGCCGCGCCAGCTGCGCGCGCGGCCGGCCCAGCTGCAGGGCGGCGTAGTCCTGCGGCGCCAGCACCGACCACCGGGCGGCCCGCGTCTCCCACAGGCGCAGGCCGCCGCCGATCAGCGCGGCCGTCACCAGGGGCAGCAACAGGGCGAGGGTGAGGGTACGGCGCACGTTCCCGCGGGCCCGACGGTGCTCCCGCGGCACCGACACGTCCTCCTCCCCGGGAAATCGGGTGTCTGCGGTGAGTCCGGCGTCCTGGGGGAACCCGGTGTGCGCGACCCGGTCGCGCGGGAGCCGGGCCGAGACGGTGAACCCCTCGCCGGTACGGCCATGGGCGAGAGTCCCACCGGCGAGCCGGACGCGTTCGTCCAGCCCGATGAGCCCCCGGCCGCCCGGGGCGGGAGCTGCCGTGTGGCCGTCCGGGGTGGGAGCGGCCGCGCCGGTGCCCGGGGCGGGGGCGGCTGGGGGACCGTTCTCCACCTCGACCCGCGTCTCCGTGGCGGTGTGGCGCACCCGCACCGACACCCGCGCGCCGGGTGCGTGCTTGGCGGCGTTGGTCAGCGCCTCCCGGACGACGCGGTAGGCCGCGCGTTCGGCCACCCGCGCCGAACCGTCCGCTGTGCCGTCCGCTGTGCCGTCCGCTGTGCCGTCCACCGGGTCGTTCACCGAGGCGTCTGCCGTGCCGTCTGCCGGGCCCTCGACGCGCAGGGTGACCGCGAGCCCCGCCGCCGAGGCCCGCTCGACCAGTTCGGCCACGTCCCTCCCCTCGATCTCGCCAGGCCCGTCCGGCTCGCGCAGGACGCCGACGACCTCGCCCAGCCGCTCCACGGCCGCCCCCGCCCGCACCCTGATGTCGTGCGCGCCGGCCCGGTGCTCCGGCGCGAGGCCGGGGGCGAGCTTCAGCGCCCCGGCCGACAGGGCGATCAGGCCGAGCTCGTGGCCCAGGACGTCGTGCATGTCCTGGGCGATCCGGGTCCGCTCGCGCAGCCGCGCCTGCTCGGCGATCAGGCGCCGCTCGCGTTCCAGATGCGCGGCCCGCTCCCAGCCGGCCCGCAGGAGTTCGCGGTACTGCCGCCGGAAGCGCCCGGCGAACCAGGCGATCATGGTGGCCGTCACCACCGCCGCGAACCGGTCCCCGAGCACCATCCACCGCGGAACGGCGCAGAGCGCGAGCACGCCGCCCGCCAGCACCGCGACCAGCGCGAACACCGCCGCCCTGGCCGGTCCGGGACGCGTCCCCACCAGGAAGGCGGCCGGAACGCTCACCGCCGCCCACCACGGGTCGGCGAGGCCGAGGCCGGCGCCCGCCGCGGCCACCGCGATCGGCCATCGCGTGCGGACGGAAGGCCATCGCTCGCCTGCGCCTGCACCTGCGAGCGGCATCGCGGACATTCTCCCCACGAGGCTGCACGATACCGCCGCCCCCGGAAGATCATCGGCATGGGAGGCCGGCGGGAGACACAGGCAGGGAGGCGGGGGAGCGGGGGAGGGAGCGGGGACGCCGGGACGCACCCGCTGGCCTACACTTGCGCCAGCGCATCCGCAGGCGGACTCGGGCAAGGGGAGGTGGCGTGCAGCAGGCCGAACGCGGCGTCTCGACCACGCTGGACGCGGTCCTGGAGCGCATCACCTACGCCAACGAGGAGACCGGCTACACCATCGCGCGGGTGGCCACCGACCGCTCCGGCGCCGACCTGCTGACCGTGGTCGGCCCCCTGCTCGGCGCCCAGCCCGGCGAGTCGCTGCGCCTGACCGGCCGCTGGACCTCCCACCCCCGCTACGGCAAGCAGTTCGAGGTGTGGTCCTACACCACGGTGTTGCCCGCCACCGTGCAGGGCATCCGCCGCTACCTGGGCTCGGGCCTGATCAAGGGCATCGGCCCCAAGATGGCCGACCGGATCGTCGACCACTTCGGCGTCGACACCCTGGAGGTCATCGAGACCACCCCCGAGCGGCTCGTCGAGGTCCCCGGCCTGGGCCCCAAGCGCACCAAGATGATCGGCGTCGCCTGGGAGGAACAGAAGATCATCAAAGAGGTGATGATCTTCCTTCAGGGGGTCGGCGTGTCCACCTCCATCGCGGTGCGCATCTTCAAGCAGTACGGCGACCGCTCCATCACCGTCGTCAGAACCGAGCCCTACCGCCTGGCCGACGACGTGTGGGGCATCGGCTTCAAGACCGCCGACACCATCGCCCAGGCCGTCGGCATCCCCCACGACAGCCCCGAGCGCGTCAAGGCCGGCCTGCGCTACACCCTGTCGCAGGCCGCCGACGACGGCCACTGCTACCTGCCGGCCCCCAACCTCGTCGCCGACGCGGTCAAGATCTTGGAGGTGCCCGCCGAGCTCACCGCCCGCTGCCTGGAGGAGCTCGTCGCCGAACAGGGCGTCGTCCGCGAGGACGTCCCGGTGGGGGAGGGGAGCGTCCCGGCGGTCTACCTGGTGCCCTTCCACCGCGCCGAGCTGTCCCTGGCCGGCGCGCTGCGCACCCTGCTGACCAGCGAGCACGACCGCCTGGGCGCCTTCAACGGCGTCGACTGGGAGACGGCCCTGAAATGGCTGCGCACCAGGACCGGCGCCGACCTGGCCGAGGAGCAGGCCCACTCGGTACGCCTGGCGCTGACCCGCAAGGTCGCGGTGCTGACCGGCGGCCCCGGCTGCGGCAAGAGCTTCACGGTGCGCTCCATCGTCACCCTGGCCCGCGCCAAGAAGGCCAAGGTCATCCTGGCCGCCCCCACCGGCAGGGCCGCCAAGCGCCTGGCCGAGCTGACCGGCCACGAGGCCACCACCGTGCACCGGCTGCTGCAGCTGCGCCCGGGCGGGGAGGCCACCTTCGACCGCGACAACCCCCTGGACGCCGACCTCGTCGTGGTCGACGAGGCCTCCATGCTGGACCTGCTGCTGGCCAACAAGCTCGTCAAGGCCATCGCCCCGGGCACCCACCTGTTGTTCGTCGGCGACGTCGACCAGCTCCCCTCGGTCGGAGCCGGGGAGGTGTTGCGCGACCTGCTGGCCGCCGAGGAGGAGATCCCCCGGGTGCGGCTGACCCACATCTTCCGCCAGGCCCAGGAATCGGGGGTGGTCGTCAACGCCCACCGCGTCAACACCGGCCTGCCCCCGGCCCTGGCGGGCATGAACGACTTCTTCCTGTTCCCCTGCGAGGAACCCGAGGAGATCGCCGCCCTGACCGTCGACGTCGTCGCCAACCGCATCCCGCGCCGCTTCGGCCTCAACCCGCGCCGCGACGTGCAGGTCCTGGCCCCGATGCACCGCGGCGCCGCCGGCGCCGGCAACCTCAACAACGCCCTGCAGGAGGCCCTGACCCCCTCCCGGGAGAACATGCCCGAACGCCGCTACGGAGGGCGCGTCTACCGGGTCGGCGACAAGGTCACCCAGCTGCGCAACAACTACGAAAAAGGCGCGGCCGGGGTGTTCAACGGCACCGTGGGCACGGTCGTCGACATCAGGCCCGACGAGCACAAGCTGACCGTGCTGACCGACGAGGACGAGAACGTCGAGTACGCCTTCGACGAGCTCGACGAGCTGACCCACGCCTACGCGGTGTCGATCCACCGCTCCCAGGGCAGCGAGTACCCGGCCGTGGTCATCCCCCTGGCCACCAGCGCCTGGATGATGCTGCAGCGCAACCTGCTCTACACCGCCATCACCCGCGCCAAGAAACTCGTCGTCATCGTCGGCTCACGGCGTGCCCTTGCCCAGGCGGTACGCACCCGCGGCGCCGGCCGGCGCCACACCAGCCTCACCCACCGCCTGCGCCGGCCCTGACCCTGACCCTGAGCCCGCCCGTGGCCCGGCCCTGAGCCCCCGCGTGAACGCGGCCCCCGCCCCGCGCAGGGGCCCCGGCGCCGCCTCGCCGTCGCCGCGGGCTCCCCCGGGTGACGGCGAGGTCGCAGGGCCGGGCGGGTGAGGTCATTCGGCCGGGCAGACCGTGCCGGGCGCGGGCAGCGTCAAATCGGTCAGATAGGCGGTGGCGTGCCTGACCGGGCACTTCTTGTGCATCAGGTACAGGGCGTGCCCGGGGCCGTCGTAGGCGACCGTGACCGAGCCCGGGACCATCGAGGTGAAACTCTCGGTCCACGCGTAGTCCCCGCGGACGCTTCCGACCCCCAGCATCGGCGGCAGCCCCCGCACCGGCAGCGGGCGGGGAGGGTTGACCACCGGCAGCGGCCACCCCGTACATCCCAGCCCGTCGAAGAAGACCTCCCCGAGGTTGGGCGCCTGCTGTCGTGCCTGGCGCCCGACCTGGCGCCCGACCTGGCGCATGTGGGCGTATCCGGTGTATCCGCGCCCGTCGGCGCACGTCATCGCGAGCACCCCCGGCATGGTCCACACCCGCGCGTTGCCGATGGCCGTCTCGGCGAAACCGGACCCGTCGCCGCGCCGGGCCCGCTCCACCGAGCCGGCGAACGCCAGCCATCCGGAGTGGTCCGGCCCGGGGTCGGGGTCGAAGCCGTAGAAGCGCAGATGCGCCCCGGTCAGCTCCCCCTTCCCGAACTGCGCGGAGGTCACCGGGATCGGCTCGCGGTCGGCGTTCGCGATCAGCTCGCGCCACAGCGCCCCGGCGTCCTGACCGTGCAGCGCGCAGGCGGGCGTGGTCGCGCACCACCGGGTGAACTCGCCGAACGCCTTCTCCGCCAGGCGCAGCGTCATCATCGTCTGGTCGGGAAAACCACGGGTCTGGTTGATGACCCCGTCGAGGTACACGGCCCGGACGCGCCGCGGGAACAGCCGGGCGTAGGCGGCCGAGGTCACCCCGCCGTAGGAGTTGGCCATGAAGCTCAGTTTCTCCTCGCCCAGCGCGGCGCGGACCGCGTCCATGTCCCTGGCCACCGACAGGGAGTCCATGTGGGCGAACAACCCGGTCCGGTCGGCCTTGCGGCAGGCGTCGAAGCCCTTGGCCATCGCCGCGACCAGGGCGTCGTACGCCTTGCGGTCGCCGGGAACCGACAGCGTCGCCGCGGGTTCCTTGCACACCGCAGGCATCCGGTCCCGCCACACGGTGTTGCGGGGGTCGTAGGCGACCAGGTCGAAGCGCCGGCGCAGCTCGGTGAGGTCGCCCGCGACGTCCTTGAGGTTGTCGATGCCCCTGGCGCCGGGGCCGCCGGGGACGCCGAGCACGCTGCCGATCCGGCGCGCGGGCTCGGTGGCCGGCAGCCGGGCCATCTCCAGCAGGACCGTCCGCCCCCTGGGCCGGGACCAGTCCACCGGCACCTCGACGCCGGCGCACTCCATGCCCGCCGGGACGTCCTGCCCCGCGCACGGCCGCCACCTGGGCCGCCCGTCCCGTACCGCCCCCGCGGACACGGCGGACACAGCGGACACGGCGGACACGGCGGACACGCTGGGCGTGGCGGGCGTGGCGGGCGTGGAGGGCACCGCCGGCGACCCCGTCCGGGTCACGGTCAGCCCGGTCACCGTCGCCGTCCTCGCCGCTACCGCCGGCGCTCCCGTCGCCGCCGGTCCCGTGGTCCCCGTCGCCCCGGT
>NZ_JBFABE010000047.1:0-40350 GCF_040640155.1 Streptosporangium sp. NPDC023615 | reverse complement strand
GTTGATCCCGGTGATCCCGGTGATCCCGGTGATCCCGGTGATCCCGGTGATCCCGGTGATCCCGGTCAGGGCCGCCATCGTGAGATGGGCGGCCGGCGATCTGCTCACGTCGAGCATCGGTTCCTCCTTCGCTCCCACGGCGATCCCTCGCCGCGCCGCGCACCCGTTGCGCGGACGTCTCGCTCACCCCCATCACCCTCGCCGCCCCCGGCGGGTTCCACCACCGGGACGTCCGCCGTATCGGTGGGGGGTGTCCCGGTGGGGATCACCGGCTGGCGGGGCCCGGCCGGGATCGGTCACGCTGTACGCCACACGGAGGGAGAAGGGCTTGGACGGACGTGCGGGCCACGGTGTGCCGCCCTGGCGGGTGATGGCCGGCGCCCCGCTGCGGGGGTGGGCCTGGCGCGAGCTGGCCTACGCGCTGACGATGCCGCTGATGATCCTCGTCGGGCCGGTCTACCTGTTCGTCGTGGTGCTGAGCGTCCTGATCACGACCAGTGTCATCGGGGTGCCGCTGCTGGCGCTGGTCGTGCTGGGGGCCAGGGGCCTGGGCAGGGTCAACCGCGCGCTGGCCGGTGCGCTGGCGGGGGCGGCGATCCCTCCTCCGCCCGCCCTGCGCTCGGGGCCGGGTGTGCTCGACCGGCTCGCGGCCGCGCTCGGCGACGTCACGGGATGGCGCGCCGTCCTGCACGGCGTGGCGCGCCTGCCGGCGGCGGCCCTGGCCTTCGCGGCCGCCGCCGGACTGTGGGGACTCGGCCTGGTCCTGCTGACGTGCCCGCTGTGGTGGCAGAACCCCCCCTTCGCGGCCGGCCCGCCGTGGTGGCGGGACTCGGCCCTTGCGGCCGCCCTGGCGACCGTGACGCCCGGCACCTGGTCCGGCGCGCTGCTCATGAGCGCGGCCGGGGCGGCGCTGCTGGTGGCGGCACCCTGGGGGCTTCATCTGGCGCTGGCGCCCGAGCGGTGGGCCGCGCGGGCCCTGCTCGGCCCCACCCGCGGCGCCCTGCGGATACGCGCGCTGGAGCAGACGCGCACGCGGGCCGTGGACGAGGCGGCCGCCGAACTGCGCCGCATCGAACGCGACCTGCACGACGGCACCGCGGCCCGGCTGGTGACGCTGGCGATGAGGCTGGGCATGGCGCAGGAGGACCTCGCCCACGCCGCCCAGACCCTCCCCGACGACACCCGTGACGGGTACGAGCGGCTCGAGCGTGCCCGCGCGCTCGTCGACGGCGCGCACCGCGACGCCAAGGACACCCTGACCGAGCTGCGGGAGCTGATCCACGGCATCCACCCGGCCGCGCTGGACAAGGGCCTGGAGGTCGCCCTGGCCACCCTGGCCGCACGCCACCCCCTGTCCGTCACGCTGGAGGCCGACCTGCCGAGGCGGCCCTCGCCCGCCGTCGAGAGCATCGCCTTCTTCTGCACGGCGGAACTGCTCGCCAACGTCGTCAAGCACAGCGGCGCCCGCCACGCCGGCGTCGAGGTGAGGGAGCGTCAGGGCCTGCTGCGCCTGCTGGTGCGTGACGACGGCACCGGTGGCGCCGTGATGGGCGCCGGGACCGGGCTGAGCGGCCTGGCCGACCGGATCGGCGTGGTGGACGGCAGGCTCGCCGTCCACAGCCCGCGCGGAGGGCCTACGGTGGTCACCGTCGAGCTGCCCATGTACATCTGAACGGAAAAGCCACATGCGCATCGTGATCGCCGAGGACGCCGTGATGCTCAGGGACGGCCTGTGCCTGCTGCTGACCTCCCGCGGCCACGAGGTGGTCGCCGCCGTGGGTGACGGCGAGGCGCTGCGGGCGGCGGTGCAGGAGCACCGTCCCGACCTGGCGGTGATCGACGTGCGCATGCCGCCCTCCCACACCGACGAGGGCCTGCGCGCCGCGATCGAGATCCGCCGTACCCGTCCGGAGCTGGGCGTGCTGGTGTTCTCCCAGTACATCGAGACCCACTACGCCGCCCGGCTGCTGGCCGACGGGGCCCACGGGGTGGGGTACCTGCTGAAGGAACGCGTCGCCGACGTCAGGGACTTCCTCACCGCCCTGGAGCGGATCGCGGCGGGCGAGACCGTCCTGGACCCGCAGGTCGTCACCCAGATCATGGGCGCCGGCAGGCGCGCCGAGGCCCTGGAGGAGCTCACCCCCAGGGAGCGCGAGGTCCTGGAGCTGATGGCGCAGGGACGCTCCAACAGCGCCATCGCCGAGGCGTTGTTCCTGTCCTACGGTTCGGTGGAGAAGCACGTGACGCAGATCTTCACCAAGCTCGGCCTGCCCCCTTCCGACAACGACCACCGCCGGGTGCTCGCCGTCCTGCACTACCTGCAGGCCTGAACGCGCCGAAGGCGGCACGGCGGCGGGGGGCGCCGGTCACACCGCCTCACACCGCCTCACACCGCCCCTGACGCGGGCGGCCGGGCGGGCGTGGCGCCGTGGTCGGGTGACAGGCCCAGCAGACGCTCCAGGGCCCGGTGCCCGGCGGGGCTGACGGCCAGGGCACGCCCGGAGCCGATCCGCCTCACCCATCCGCGCTCCAGAGCGGTCGCACAGAGCACGGCCCCGGCGGTGCCGGCCAGATGGGGGCGGCGCTCGGTCCAGTCCAGGCAGGGGCGCACCAGCGGGCGGCGCCCGCCCGCCGGCAGCCGCGCGCCGAGCTCGGCGGCGAACCATCCCCGGCCGGCGTCGCTGAGCGCGAACCCGCCCTCCTGGCACAGCAGCCCGCGCGCCAGGAGCGCGTCGGTGACCGCCACACCGAGCCGGCCGGCCAGATGGTCGTAGCAGGTACGCGCCCGGGCCATCGCCCGCGCCGCGCTCGCGGCGCGCAGCGTCGTCCCCGGCCGGGCGCCGCCTGTCCCGCTCACGGCCCCGGACCCCACCCCGCCGTCGTGGCCGCCGTCACCGCCGTCACCGCCGTGGCCGTCGTGGTCGCCGGGGGCACCGGCCAGGGCGTGGGCGGTCAGGTCCTCGACGAGCTGGGCCACCTGCGGCGAGGCCAGGCGCACGTACCGGTGACGCCCCCGGCGTTCCTGGGCCAGCAGCCCGCCCTCGACGAGCCGCGACAGGTGCTCGCTGGCCGTCGAGGCCGCCACGCCCGCGTGCGCGGCCAGCCGTCCCGCGCTCCAGGCCCGCCCGTCCAGCAGGGCCAGGCAGAAGCGGGCGCGGGTGTCGTCGGCCAGCAGGGCGGCCAGTGCCGCCAGCGGCACCGGGGCGGCGGAGCCGCTCACTCGGCGGGCAGCCGGAAGACCTGGTCCAGGGCGGTCACCCGGAACAGGTGACGCAGGTAGGAGGTCAGCGCGACGATGCGCATCTCGGCCCGGTTCTCGCCGGCGCAGTTGTAGACGTTGATCAGGGCCGCCACGCCGGAGGAGTCGACGAAGTCCAGCCCCGACAGGTCCAGGTCGAGCTTGCGCACCTGCCCGGAGAACAGCTCCCGCACGAAGACCAACAGCTCCGGCGCGGTGTCGTAGTCCAGGTCACCGGTCAAGACGAGCAGCGTGGTGTCGGGCGCGACGGCGCGCACCTGGGTACGGAACGGGGTCTTTTCGAGCATCTGTCGTCAGCTCTCCTGATCGGCGCCGGTGACGTGCGCCGCCTCGATCCCCTGGACCAGCATGTGGCGGGCCCGGGGGAAGTCTCGCAGTTCGTCGTGGAAAACACGCAGTCCCACCCGCAGCGCCTCGGCCGGAACCCCGCGCGCGCCCAGCACCGAGCCGGTCCAGCCGATGAAGTCGGTGAACACCGGCGCGTCGTCGACGTACAGTGCCGCGGCCAGGAAGTCGATCAGGTGGCCCAGGTCCTCGGCGGTGGCCTCCAGCTGCCGTGGCCCGTAGGCCGCCAGCGGCGCGTAGACGCACGCCAGGGTCGCCATCGCCCGCTCCAGCAGCTCGGCGCGCCGGCGGCGCAGGTGGGTGTACTCCTCATCGCCCAGGTGGGCCAGCGCGCCCGGCGCCGCCGGCAGGGCGGGCACGCCCTCGCGTTCGAGCCGGTCGGCGGCGGCGTCGGCGGTGGGCGCCCAGGCGTCGGCGCCCAGCAGCCGCGCGTAGCGGCCGTTGGCGCCGAACCCACCGCCGCCGGCCATCACGGGCACGCCCACGGCCTGGCAGGCGGTGATCGTGGCGTGCGCGCGCGGCAGGCGGGTGGTCAGCGCGCAGCCCAGCGCCACCACGTCGGGGCCGCTCTGGTGCAGGTGGGTGATCAGGTGCGGGCCGGGCACGTTGGCCCCCAGGAAGTCGATCCGCCAGCCGCGCAGGCGCAACACCTCGGCCAGCAGCCGGGTGGGCAGCGCGTGGTACTCGCCGTCGGTGCAGGCGACGGTGACGCGCCCGCGGGTGGGCCGGGGCCGTACGTGCGCGATGATCGCGGCGACGGCGCGTTCGCTGACGGCGGTGGCGCCGTGCTCGCGGGCGACCGACCACTCGCCTGCCGCCCACAGCTCGCCGATGCGCCGCTGGGCCGGCGCGATGAGCCCCAGCAGCAGCCGCTCGGGGTCGGCCCCGGCGCGCAGCAGCCCCAGGACCAGGTCGATGGCGGCGAACTCGTCGGCGCGCCCGACGCACTCGAGGTAGGACTCGCCCGTGCGCGCCAGATCGGCCCCGGCCAGGGTGGTGGCGCTCATCGCACGGGCCTGGCGCGCACCACGAGCAGCGCCCGGTCGTCCTGGACGTCGCCGCCCAGCCAGTCGGTGCTGATCTGCTCCAGCCGCTCGACCACCGCCGTGGCGGGCATGCCCGCGCAGCCGGCCAGCGCGCCCTTGAGCCGCTCCTCGCCGTACATCTGCCGGCCGGTGGGCCCGCCGAACGCCTCGGTGATGCCGTCGCTGTAGAGCAGGCACAGCTCGCCGGGGGCCAGGTCGATCTCCTCGGGCGTCAGCAGGGGCCGCTTGAGCGCGCCCAGCATGGAGCCGCGCGCCGCGCACTCGTGCACGCTGCCGTCGCGGCGCAGGATCAGCGGCGGGGGATGGCCCGCAACCGCCAGGTTCACGCGCAGGTGCCCCCCGGGGGCGGGCCGCAGGGTGGCCAGCACCAGGGTGACGTAGGGGTTGGGGGTGGGCGAGCTCAGCAGGGAGCGGTTCAGCAGCGGCAGCAGCCGGTCGGGGCGGTGCTCCACCAGCAGCAGGCTGCGCAGGCAGTGGCGGACCTGTCCGGCCAGCACGGCGGCGCGCGGCCCCTTGCCGCAGACGTCGCCCAGGACCACCATCGCCCCCCGCGCCGGGGCGCCGTCGGACGAACCGCCGTCCCAGGAGCCTCCGGTGTCGGGACCGACGGGGCCGGCGGGACCTTCGGGGCCGTCGGGGCCGTCGAGGGGGGCGGCGCCGGCCGGGACGGCCGCCCCGGCGGGGCACGAGGGGCTCTCGGGCAGGTAGACGTCGTAGAAGTCACCGCCGATGAGACCGGCCTGGCGGGCGGCGCGCAGGGATCCGGCCAGCTCCACCCCCCGCAGCGCCGGCAGCGGCGCCGGCAGCAGGCCGTCGCTGAGGATGGCGTTGGTGGTGCTCTGCTCCTGGTAGAGGGCGGCGGCCGAGATCGCGGCCCCGGCCCGGGCGGCGAACAGGCGCACCAGCGTCTCGGCGTCCTCGTCGAAGGCCGGCCCGCCCGGATGGCGGGCCAGCACCAGCGCCCCGGCGGGAACCCCGTTGCCCGGCAGCGGCGTGACGATCAGGTGCCCGGCCGGCCCGAAGTCCTCGGGCAGCACCCAGCCGGGTACCTGCCCAGGATCCAGCCAGCGGCTGGGCACCGGCGGGAACCCCGCCAGCGCCTCGGCCAGGCCCGGCACCTGCCCGGCGGAGGTCAGGGCGATGGCGCCCTCCTGCAGGCGCCGGTCCTGGCCGCTCAGGCGCAGCCAGCCGGCCTGGCGGCGCCCGGTGGGCGGCAGCACGACCATCGCGGCGTCGGCCAGGTAGGGAACGGCCAGCTCGATCGCGGTACGGGCGCAGCGGCGCAGGTTCAGCGAGGCCGACAACCTGCGCCCGGCCTCGATGAGGAACGCGGTGCGGGCGCGCTCGGCCAGCAACGCGTCGGTGCGGGCGGACTCGGCGCTGATGTCACGCAGGTACCAGGCCCGGTGGGCCAGGCCGAAACTCTCGTGGCGCACCAGGAGCCGCCGGCCGTGATGGTCGACCTGGTGGCCGCGTCCCTCGGGACGCTCACCGTCCAGCAGCTCCGCGGCCGGGCCCGGCGCCGGGACGCGCCCCGGGACGACCTGCGGTGCCAGCTCGGACGCGACGGCGTTGCGCATCACGACCACTCCGGCGGCGTCGCACACGACGATCCCCTCGCCGCACTCCTCGACGATGGCGCGCAGCAGCCGCTCGTCCGGCTCGCGCCCGGCGAGCGGATCGGGGCCGGCGCCGTGATCGCCGCAGGGCCGCTGCTCGTCGCGGGAACCCGCGGAACCGGCCGCGCCGGCGGTACCGGCCACGCCGGTGAGGCCGGCGAGGTCGGCGAGGTCGCCGATGGAGGGAGGTCCTGTCATCACCCGGGGCTTTCCGTTCGCGGAGGGGCAGACCAGATTATCTTTCTCGCCACCCCGGGGCGGACCCGCCTCGGGGTCGCAGGCGGGGGAGCGGGCGGCGGCAAGAGTCGTGCCCATCCCCCTGCCCGCCACGGCGTCCTTGATGCGCGCCCCGCGCGGGCGGAACGGCGCGACCTGCCACGCCCCGCCCGGCATCGGCCGGTCGGCGGCCCCTCGCCGCCCCTGTCCTGACTCCCGGTCGGGGTCTTTCTGACTTTACGAAGAGACCGAAACGTTACCCAAGCAGGCGCAACCAGGCTCAGACACCACGCATCTCCTATTAGTGTTTTAAGTGCAGTTTGCTGTAGTTGGGGAGAGAAATTGTGCTGATCGTAGGAAGCCGACACCTCAGGACGCCGCTGGCCGGTCTGGCCCTGGCGACCGCGGCGGTGCTCGCCACCGCCTGCTCCGGGGGGGCCGATACGAAGGACTCCGGTGCCGCGGCCGGCCCCGGCACCGAGGCGCCCGTCGCCTCCAGCACCCCCGCCGCCCCCGTCATAAAGATCAGCCCCGCCGACGGCGGCAAGACCGTGCGCCCCGACAAGAAGGTCGTGGTCACCGCCTCGGGCGGCGCCCTGGAAGAGGTCGTCGTCAAGAGCGGCTCCCAGGAGCTGGAGGGCGACTTCGACGCCGAACGCACCCGGTGGGTCTCCAGCACCCCCATGATCCCCGCCAGCGACTACACCGTCTCGGCACGCGCCGTGGACGGCACCACCGCCACCAGCTCCTTCCGCACCCTCAAACCCGAACGCGAGCTCGAGGTGGCCGACGTCACCCCGGCCGTCAAGGGCGAGAAGGTCGGCGTGGGAGCGCCGATCATCGTCACGTTCAACCAGCAGATCACCGCCAAGGCCGGCAAGGCCTCGGTGGAGAAGGCCCTGCTGGTCGAGTCGGAGAAGCCCGCCCAGGGCGCCTGGCGATGGATCAACGACACCACCGTGATCTACCGGACCGCCAAGTTCTGGCAGCCCCACCAGAAGGTGACCTTCACCGCCCGCCTCAAGGGCGTCCAGGGCGGCAAGGGCATGTACGGCGTCAAGAACACCACCAAGGTCATCCGGATCGGCCCCGCCCAGATCGCCACCATCGACACCCGCAAGCACAAGATGATCGTCAAACGCGACGGCAAGGTCGTGCAGACCATGCTGATCAGCGCCGGCAACGCCAGCACCCGCGAGTACACCACCACCAGCGGCGTCCACCTGGCGATGGGCAAGTCCAACCCCGAGCGCATGATCTCCCCGGGCCGCAAGAAGGGCGACCCCGGCTACTACGACCTGATGATCAACCACGCCGTCCGCTTCTCCAACAGCGGCGAGTACGTCCACGCCCTCAACAACGTCTGGGCCCAGGGCCGCCGCAACGTCAGCCACGGATGCATCAACTCCCGCCCCGACCAGGCCAGGTGGTACTACAACCAGGTCCAGCGCGGCGACGTGATCACCATCAAGGGCACCGACCGTGAGATGGAGTGGAACAACGGCTGGGGCTTCTGGCAGCTGTCGTTCAAGGAGTGGAAGAAGGGCAGCGCCCTGACCTCCGCTACAGCAGGCTGAGCTGGGCCTGGCGCGGCAACGCCAGCGGCAACGGCTGCTCGGGCCGCGCCGGACCCATCCCGTACCGGGCGGCCAGCTGCAGCACCTGACCGGTGACGGCGCGCACGTAGCCCTCCTCGGCGTCCGGGCCCCGCCCGTACAGCTCGCCGTAGCGCGCCACCAGCGCCGGGTGATGCTCGCCCAGCCAGCCCATGTACCACTCCCGCGCCCCCGGCGGCAGGCGCAGCACGTGCGGCGCCAGACTGACGGCCCCGGCGTCGGCCACCCGGCGCACGGTGGCCGCGAGCTGGTCGGGGGAGTCGGTCAGCAACGGCAGCACCGGCGCCATCGCCACCCCGCACGCCACCCCCCGCTCGTTCAGCTCGGCGACCAGCTCCAGCCGCTTCTGCGCCCCCGGCGCCCCGGGCTCCACGGTGCGGCGGATCCGGTCGTCGACGAAGGCGATGGACACCACCACCCCCGCCCCCGGCGCCGCGGCCAGCAGATCGGCGTCGCGCAGGATCAGCCGGCTCTTGGTGTACACGGTGAACGGCGCCCCGGCCTCGCGCAGCGCCGCCAGCACCCCGGGCATCAGCCGGTAGATCTCCTCGGCGCCCTGGTAACAGTCACCGCCCACCCCCACACCCACGTGCTCGCCGTCCCAGCGCGAGCCCAGCTCGGCACACAGGCGCCGCACGATGTTGGTGCGCACCACGATGCGCGAGTCGAAGTCACCACCGGCGTCCAGCCCCAGATAGCGGTGCCCCCGCCGGGCCGGGCAGTAGCGGCACCCGTGGGCGCACCCCCGGTACGGGCTGACGGCCCAGCCCTGCGGGGTGCTCTCCAGCGCGTTGCGCGCCTGCACCTCGTAGCAGGTCAGCGCCCCGTGGACCCTGGTCAGTGCCGAACGCTCGATCCGCGGCCTGACGTCGGGCGACGCGGAGAGCAGAGCGGGCGCATCCCATGGCATACGGCTCAGTGGAACACGCTTTCGACACCACTCGCAAGTGGAGCAGGTCGCGGCCCGCCCCGGCCCGCCCCGGTCCTTCGCATCGGCCCTGCCGTCACGGCATCGAGCGCCACCGAGCGCCACCGGCGGGGTGGGCGCGGGAAGGCGCGGGAAGGCGCGGGAAGGCGGGGGAGAAGCGGTGAGCGGGCACGGCACCGGACACCACCGGCGGAAACCCGCTCGCCGCCGGCCGTCGCCCTCCTCTACCCTGACCCGGTGCTGAAGCCCACCTACCCCATCCGTACCGAACGCCTGATCCTGCGCCCCTACACCCCGGCCGACCTCGACGCGCTGCACGCGATCCAGTCCCTGCCGGAGGTCACCCGCTACCTGTACTGGGGACCTCGCGAACGCGAGCAGACCCAGGAGTCGCTCACCACGAAGACGACCCAGACCGCGCTGCTGGAAGAGGGGCAGACCCTCACCGTCGCCGCCGAGCTCGCCGCCACCGGCGAACTGGTGGGCGACGGCATGCTCAACTGGATCAGCCGCATCCACCGAAGCGGGGAGATCGGCTACGTCCTGCACCCCGACCACCACGGCCGCGGATACGCCACCGAGATCGGCCAGGCCCTGCTGAGGCTCGCCTTCGAAGGCCTGGACCTGTACCGCGTCATCGGACGCCTGGACGCCCGCAACCACGCCTCGGCCCGGGTCCTGGAGAAGCTCGGCATGCGCCGCGAGGCACACCTGGTCGACAACGAGATCGTCAAGGGGGAGCGGACCAGCGAGCTGATCTACGCGATCCTGCGGCGCGAATGGCAGACCCCCGGCTAGGGGACCCCACCACCACGCCCCCGGCCGGGGCACGGCCCTCCCGGCCGGCGCGGTGTCGGCGCGGTGTCGGCGCGGTGTCGACAGGCCCGGACGCACCGGGCACCATGGGGCGGTGACCATCCTGCATCTGGCCCTGGCCCGCGACTGGGAGGCCGCCCGCGAGACGGGGGAGTACCGCGTCTCCACCCTGGGCCGCACCTTCGACGACGTCGGCTTCATCCACGCCTGCACCGGCCACGAGCAGCTCCGCGGCGTCGTGGAGCGCTTCTACCGCCACGTCACCGACCCCCTGGTACTGCTCAGCGTCGACCCGGCCGGACTGGACGTGCGCCTGGAGGTGCCCCCCGGCTCCCAGGAGGCCTTCCCCCACCTGTACCAGCCGCTGCCGGTCACCGCCGTCACCTCGGCCCTGCCCTTCTCCCCGCCCACCCCCGCCTCCCGATGACCCTGGTCATCCCGTTCATCCTGATCTCCCATGAGATGACCATGTAGCGGTACGCTCTGCGCATGTCCAACCCGGTGGTCATCCTCCTGCTGACGGTGGTCTTCCTCGCGATGGCCATCGCCTTGATCGTCTTCGCCGTGCGGGCGGCACAACGCCCCCGCAACGCCCTGGTCGGCGGAGGCGTCGGCCCGGAGCTCATCGAACGGATCCTGGAGCTGAAGGCCTCCGACCAGTTCGACCAGGCCGTCTTCCTCGTCCGCGGCGAGACCGGGATGAGCCACCGCGCCGCCGCCCGCTTCGTCAGAAGACTCAAGCCCCCCGTCGCCTGACGCCCCCGTACACCGGCGTCCCTTTCGACATCCCTCTCACGCTCCGCCGGCCACCCCCGATCGGCCGGCCACCGGCCGACTCCCGGCCGCCCCCAGATCCGCCGTCCGCTGTCCGCACGGGGCCCGGCCGAGGTCCGACGGGGCCCGACCGGGACCGGGTCCCGATCCGATCCCGTCCTGACCGGCAGGCGGGCGGGCACGCGATCGGGCTCACCCGCCGACCTCCTCGGCGCAAGCGGGGCCGCGACTCCGCCGACTCCGCCGACTCCGCCGACTCCGCCGACCACGCCGTCGCCGCCGGTCGCCACCGCCTGAGGGCGGGGACGTGCCGCGTCCCTGCCCTCGCGCGGCGCAGAACCGCCCCGTACCGCCCCGTACCCGCAGGCCGGCGCCGGGGACCTCGTGCGGCGCCCGGCCCCCGCCGAGGTCCCGGCCTCCGCCCGCCCCGATCTAATGCGATTTGCTCGCAATTACAACCTATGAGCAGAATGTGGTGTTTCTCGTAGGCCCTCACCTGACCTCGCACCTCCGGAGACTCACCGCATGAGCCGCCCCCTCCACGCCCCTCCCGCCGCGCCGGCCACCGGCGACAGCGCACCGCCGAAGGCGGCGACATCATGAGAAGGCTGCTCGTCCTTGCGGCGGCCCTGACGCTGGCCGCCTGCTCACCGGCTCCCGCCACGCAGGGGAGTGCCCAGAAGACCGGACAGGAGACCCGGCAGGCGCAGGCACCGGCCGGTTTCCCCGTCACGGTGGACAACTGCGGGCGCAAACTCACCTTCGACAGGCCGCCCGCCAAGGTGGTGACCGGCTACCACCCCGCCCTGGAGACCCTG
The DNA here is from genome assembly GCF_040640155.1 of Streptosporangium sp. NPDC023615. Taxonomy (NCBI): domain Bacteria; kingdom Bacillati; phylum Actinomycetota; class Actinomycetes; order Streptosporangiales; family Streptosporangiaceae; genus Streptosporangium; species Streptosporangium sp. NPDC023615. Next base: position 28,913 of record NZ_JBFABE010000047.1, on the reverse strand, counting down.
CTCGCCCTCGGCCTGGGCGACCGGATCACCGGGCGCACCAACTTCTCCGAGAGCCCGTTCCTGCCGGGCCACAAGGAGCAGTACGACAAGATCCCGGAGATCTCCGGCACGATCATGCTGCCGCAGAAAGAGGTCATGCTCGCCCAGGGCGCGGACCTCGTCGTGGACAACGCCATGGCGAGCTTCGACGCCGCCGGCGGATACGCCACCGTGGAGGAACTGGACGCGGCCGGCTCCCCGCCCTACATCCTGGGAGGCTGGTGCAGCCCCCAGGAGGTGCTGGAGTTCACCATCGACGACACCTACACCGACCTGCGCAACCTCGGCGCGATCTTCGGCGTCCCCGGCCGCGCCGACGCCCTGATCGGCGAACTCCAGGGCAGGCTCGCCGACGTCACCGAGCGCGTCGCCGGCCGCGGCCCGGTCAAGGTGCTGGCCACCGACGGCGGCAAGGGCCCGGTCAACGCCTACGGCGGCTCCGGCATCACCAACCAGATGATCACCTCCGCCGGCGGGGTGAACGTCCTGGCCGACGTCAAGGGCGACTACACCGAGGTCAGCGCCGAGAAGGTCAGCGCGGCCCAGCCCGAGGCCGTCCTGGTCAGCGACTACGCCACCCTGCGCGGCGAGGACACGCCGAGCTCACAGGCCAAGGCCGCCGAGGCCTTCGCCATCGCCAGGAACAGCCCGGCCGCCAGGAAACAGCGCTACCTCGCCCTGCCCGTGGCGGCCCAGCACCCCGGCTACCGCAACATCCTGGCCGTCACCGACATCGCCCGCTTCCTGCACCCCGACGCCTTCACCCCGTGACCGGCACCACCCGGCAAAACCCCGCACGGACCGGGCCCGTGCCCGGCAAGCGCCGCACGAGCCGCTTCCCGCTGCTCATCGCCGCACTCACCCTCGCCGTCGTCGCCTCGACCTGGCTGGCGGTGAGCATCGGCGCGGTGCACGTCGCCCTGCCCCAGGCCTGGGGCATCATCGCCCACCACCTCACCCCCGGCGCCCCGAGCGGCGGCACGCCGACCTGGACCCCGGTACAGGAACAGATCGTGTGGGACTTCCGCCTGCCGCGCGCCCTGCTGGCCCTCCTGGTCGGGGCCGGCCTGGCGGTGGTCGGAGCGGTCCTGCAGGCCCTGGTACGCAACCCGCTGGCCGACCCGTTCCTCCTCGGCATCTCCTCGGGCGCCTCCTTCGGCGCGGTCCTCGTGCTGGTCCTGGGCGCCTCGGCGCTGGGCGGGCTGTCCCTGTCGGCCGCGGCCTTCGCCGGATCCCTGCTCGCGCTCGCCCTGGTCTACGCGCTGGCACAGCGCTCGGGCCGCCTGGCCCCCTCCCGCCTCGTACTGGCCGGGGTGGCACTGGCCTACCTCTTCCAGGCCGCCTACAGCTTCGTGCTGCAACTGGCCCAGAGCGGCCGCGCCGCCCAGCAGGTGCTGTTCTGGCTGATGGGCAGCCTGGGCGGCGCCCGCTGGCACATGCTGCCACTGCCGGCCGTCGTACTGGCCGCCGGGGTGACCTACCTGCTGCTGCAGCACCGCCCCCTGAACGCGATCGCCGCCGGAGAGGAGACCGCCATCTCCCTGGGCGTGAACGTGCACCGCCTGCGCCTGACCCTGTTCGTGCTGACCTCGCTGCTGGTCGGCGTGCTGGTGGCCACCAGCGGCGCGATCGCCTTCGTCGGACTGATCGTGCCGCACGCCGCCCGCCTGCTGGTGGGCGCCGACCACCGCCGCGTCCTGCCCGTCACCGCCCTGCTCGGCGCGGTGTTCCTGCAACTGGTCGACATCGCCGCCCGCACCGTCAACGCCCCGCAGGAGCTGGCCCTCAGCATCGTCACCGCCCTGTTCGGCGTGCCGTTCTTCCTGTGGCTGCTGCGCCGCCGCTCGGTGGAGCGGACGGTGAGCCTCACGTGAGGCTCGACGTGTGCGGCGTGTCCGTCGCCCTCGGCGGCCACCCGATCGTGCACCGGGCCGACCTGGTGGTGAAACAGGGCGCCTTCGTCGGCCTGACCGGGCCCAACGGCTGCGGCAAGTCCACCCTGCTGCGCTCGATCTACCGCGCGCTGCGCCCCACGGCCGGGCTCATCACCGTCGACGGCGACGACGTGCACCGGCTACCGGCCCGCCAGGCCGCCCGGCGCACCGCCGTGGTCACCCAGGACAATCCGGCCGACCTCGACTTCACGGTGGCCGAGATCGTCGCCATGGGCCGCACCCCCCACCCGGCCGACGCCGCGGCCGACCAGGAGGCGTGCGCGCGGGCCCTGGAGCGCGTCGGCCTGTCCGGCGCCGCCGAACGCCTCTTCGCCACCCTGTCCGGCGGGGAGAGGCAACGGGTCCTTCTCGCCCGCGCCCTGGCCCAGCGCACCCGCCTGCTGCTGCTGGACGAGCCCACCTCCCACCTCGACATCCGCCACCAGCTGGAGATCCTGCACCTGGTACGCGAACTGGGCATCACCACGCTGGCCGTGCTGCACGACCTCAACCAGGCCGCCGCCTTCTGCGACCACCTCTACGTGATGGACAGCGGCCGCATCGTGGCCGACGGACCGCCCGGCCAGGTCCTCACCCCCGACCTGATCGGCCGGGTGTACGGCGTGCGCGCCGTACACCGCACCCAGCTCGTCTTCGAGCGCCTCGAGAAGGAACCATGACCTCCCGGCCCCCGCCCGCCCGCCCCCGCCCCGGCCCGCGCGCCGCTCATACCGCTGAGCGACGGTGCGGCGCCCGGCCGTCCGGTTGGACCATTCACCAAGGAAGGCCGGACGACGGGCGCCGCGGTCATGGAGGTCAGACGCCCCTGGCCGCGCCGTAGCGGGCGATGACGTCGTCCCAGTTGATCAGCGACCACAGCTTCTGCACGTAGTCGGGGCGCACGTTGCGGTACTGCAGGTAGTAGGCGTGCTCCCAGGCGTCGAACACCAGCAGCGGGGTGGTGTTCATCCCGACGTTGCCGTGGTGGTCGTGGACCTGCTCCACCACCAGGCGCCGGCCCAGCGGCTCCCACGCCAGCACACCCCAGCCCGACCCCTGCACCGTCGCGGTGGCCGTGGTGAGCTGCTTCTGAAAAGCCTCGAACGAGCCGAAGTGCTCGACGATGGCCTCACCGAGCTCGCCGTCGGGGCGGTCGCCGCCGTCGGGGGAGAGGTTCCGCCAGAAGATCGAGTGCAGCACATGCCCCGACAGGTTGAAGGCGTAGGTCTTCTCCAATCCCACCAGGCCGCCGAACTCGCTCCTGTCGCGCGCCTCGGCCAGGCGCTCCAGCGCGTCGTTGGCCCCCTTGACGTAGGCGGCGTGGTGCTTGGCGTGGTGCAGCTCCAGGATCTCCCCGGTGATCGCCGGCTCCAGCGCCGCGTAGTCGTAGGGCATGTCAGGCAGCGTGTACTCACCCATCGGCCGTCCCCTCGTGCGCAGTAATTGCAAACTATAGGCAACAACCATAGTGACGCAATAAGTATCCGGCCTTCGCCGCCCCGAGCGCCGCCGACCACCGGGCGGCATGGCAGAACATCAAAAACCACCTTGCCCCCCACGCGGACTTCACAGGCCGGAACCTGACACCGATCCTCGACGCCGCCCTGAAACCGCTCGAAGAGACCGCCACCGGCGAACGGAGCGTCCGCGAGGTGCTGGGCGACGACCTCGAGCGCTTCTGGGCGGCACCGGCCGGGGGAGAAGGGGCCCGAAGCCACCTCGACCGATGGCGCGCGCACATGGCACGGGGCAGGGCACTCCCGCCGGACCACCGGATCGCCTACAGGGAGATCCAGAAGTACCTGTTCAAGGTCGGACCGATCGACCTGCCCGACGGGCCCTCGCTCCCAAAAATCGTCGACTTCTTCAAGGAAGGCGTCGCGGACGGCAGGGGAGTCCCGGACCTCCCCGGCGACGACCTGATCAAGGACTGATGCACCGGCGCGGACGTCCACCGGGAGCCTGACGGCGGAAAACCCGGCACGGCCGAGAGGTGACACCCGCCCGTCGGCCGCCGGAGCCCCCTCAAAACAGGGAGAACCGACGGGTAAGCCCAAAAAAAGATGAGCTTTTGTCCATAAAAGTACTATTTACTTCGAAGGGCGCGGGGGAGCAGCCCACCCGCCGATTCCACGAACGGTCACGGCCACGATCCCCGTGCCACCCAAAGGCGCCCGGCGAAGCAGAAGACCGCACGAACCCGCTGACCGAGCAGGTCGCTCGAGGCAACCATGATCATCGAGCATGATCACCGAGTGCGTCCACGGGGCGCGAGGATCACAACAGACGCCAAGATCACATCAACCCTCGAGGCGGCGTTCGAGGAGTGGATCAGGTGACTCAGGTGAGACGGAAGCCGAGCCGAGGCGGCTCGCACCCGGCGGTCGGCGAACCGGCGAGCGGGCCGGCCGGACGACACACGCGACCTCACGTCACCGCCGGCCGAATCACGCCTTTCCACCCCTACCTGTACAGAATCCTCTTATACCGTACAGAAGGGTAATTCTGTTTGGTATAGAATTCATCCCTTCTGGGCCACGCGGGCGGAGCACGACGGCAAGGACGTCCAAGGACGTCCAAAGTCGTTCGGGGGCTTCGTCGGCCCCGCTTCGGCCCTCTACGGTAGGTGACCCCCCTGTCACCCGATCCGGGATACGCCATGATCGGCAACCGCCGGGTGCCGCGCTTCTCGCCCTTCCAGGCAAACCAGCCGAAGTGCACACGGATGCTGCAATACCCTTTGTGGCCGTTGAGCGACAGGTCCGGCAGCCAGGTGCCGCTCAGACGGCGGCGAACAGTGCGGCGACTCCGCCGAAGCCGAAACGGTAACGGCGCACGGGGACACCTCTCGACAGCCGCTCCCCCGGCGGCGATTAGATCTCCGCTCGATCTCCGCGTGGTTCGGCACCCTCCCTCCGGCCCGGCCCGGCCCTCGATCCGATCGACCGCCCGCTCCGTCCTGTGCGATGGTGACGGGTATGAGCCCGCCCCCCAGCGCCCTCGGTGACGAAGCGTCCCGGCAACCGCAGGAGGCGTCCTCACGCCCCAGGGAGAGGTTCGACCTCGAGGGCTACGTGCGGCGTGCGAGGAACGGCCCCTGCTTCGTCTGCGCCGTCGTGGCGGGCGCCCCGGGTTACGACCTCGAACAGATCGTCTTCGAGGACGAGCACCACGTCGCGTTCCTGGACCGCTACCCCACCGTGCCCGGCAAGGTCCTGGTGGCTCCCCGGGCGCACGTCGAGCATGTGGTCCGTGACCTCGACGAGGAGGGCTACCTGCGGTTGATGCGCACGGTCCGCCGGGTGGCGCTGGCGGTCGAGGCGGTGGTGGCCTCCGAGCGTACCTACCTGCTGTCGCTGGGCAGCCGTCAGGGCAATGCGCACCTGCACTGGCACATCGCTCCCCTGCCGCCCGGAACGCCGTACGAGCAGCAGCAGTACCACGCGCTGATGACCGAGAACGGGGTGATTGCCTGGTCGCGGGAGCAGGCCGTCGATCTGGCCGGACGTCTTCGCGTGGCGTTGGCCGGGTGAGGGGCGGGCGCTCTCGGGCATGGGGACGGGCGGTGGGGTTAGCGTGGGGATGGCCGGGGGTGTCGTACCGCGGCGGGCGTGCGTTCTGGATGCAGGAGAAGGGGTGTCGCTGGAGTCATGCGGCCGGCTGATCTGAATCGTCTCAGTGTGGGTGAGTGCGCCGACCGGTATGTGGAGCTGGTGCGGGCCAGGACGTTGACGGGGGCGTTGTCGGCCTCGACGGCGGAGGTGTACGGGCGTGACGTGGCGACGTTCGTGCAGTTGGTGGGTGAGGACGTCGTCCTGGACGACCTGACCGGTGAGGACGTCGACGCGGTGTTGCTGGCGTTCGCGCGTAAGCCTGACGGGCGCAGGCGTTCGGAGCCCTCCCGGGGAGCCGATGGGACCGGTGGAGGCGGCGCCTCGGGGAGCGCGGCGGCCCCGGGAGCGACAGGGGCCGCGGGGGCCGCGGGGGCCGCGGGGGCGCTGCAGTCGGCCTCGTCGCAGGCACGGTTTCGGCGGTCGGTGTCGGCGTTGTTCAAGCACGCGGTGCTGGTGGGGTGGGTTCAGATCAATCCGATGGCGACGGCGACGGTGACGGCCAGGGAGCGTGGGGGGTTGCGTCCGCAGCGGCGGGCGTTGACCCGGGAGCAGGCGCAGGGGCTGATCGGTGCCGCGCGTGAGCTGGGCGAGGTGGCCGGTGCGGTGGCGGGGGGCGCTGGGGCGGGCTCGGCCGGCGACGTGGCCGGCGGTGCGGACGGTGGCGGCCAGGGAGCGCGGGGGCGGCGTCGCGATCAGCGTACCGAGCTGCGTGACGGGTTGATCGTCCTGATGTTGTCGACGATGGGGCCGCGGGTGTCGGAGCTGGTACGGGCGAACGTGGAGGATTTCTACACCAACGACGGGATGAGGTACTGGCGCATCTTCGGCAAGGGGGGCAAGACGCGTGACGTGCCGTTGCCCGGTGACGTGGCCGCGGCGCTGGAGGCGTACCTGGCGCGGGGTCGGATGGACTCGCCGGAGAAGGCGTTGTTGCTGTCGTGGCGGGGCAGGCGGCTGGCGCGGGGGGACGTGCAGGCGGTGATCGACCGGGTGCAGCGGGGGGTGGAGGCCGATCGGCGTCGTTCGGTGACGCCGCACGGGTTGCGGCACACCACGGCCACGCACCTGCTGGCGGACGCGGTGGACATGGACGCGGTGCGGCGGGTGCTGGGGCACAGTGATCTGGCGACGCTGGGGCGCTACCGCGACGAGCTGCCCGGGGAGCTGGAGGTGGCGATGCGGTCGCATCCGTTGCTGCGGGGGCCGGGCAAGGGCTGAGTCCCGAGCTGCTCGTCGGCTCGCGGCGGCGGCGTCGTGTCGTTCCGCCCGGGGCGGGGAGAGGTTTCCCCACTCCCCTGCCTCCCCTGCTCCCCGTGCTTCCCCGGTGCGAGGGTCGGGGGGAAGGCCGTCAGGCGGCGTGTTCTCCGGCGCGGACCTCGGCCAGGACGTCCAGGGAGACGCCGAGGGTCTGGGCGAGGGCGGCGACGGTGAAGAAGGCCGGGGTGGGGATGCGGCCCGTCTCGATCTTGCGGAGGGTCTCGGCGGACAGGCCGGCGGCGGCGGCGACCTCGGCCATGCTGCGGGTGCCGCGGGCCTGTCGCAGGAGGGTGCCGAGCCGGTGGCCGCGTTCGCGGTCGAGCTGGGTGAGCGGCGGTCGGACCATGGGCGACATCCTAGCAACCGTGATAAAAATACCGGCATACGTATTGGGCCGAGGGAGAACGGCCTCCAGTGCGGTGCCCGCTCCCGGCCCCGCTTCCGAGCCCTGCTCCGGGCTCCGGCCCACCTGTACGGCCGGGCAGGGGACGAACCGGTCAGGAATCGAGAAGCACGGCCCCCAGGACCGCACCTAGCCTTACTACCAGCGTGAACATCCCCGCTCCCCCACCGCCGTCGGCGACGGCGAGCCGGCGGATCCCGACCCGCGTGGGAGCTGGCGACTCGCCCTGTCCGAGAACGGGAATGCGGGGAACGGGAATGCGAGAGCGGGAAGACGACCACGACGACCGACAGAGGGAGCAGCACGAAATGAGCGCCGAAGCGAAGGCCGGCCGGGGCGGCAGGCAGGGTGCGTCCTCCGGGGAGGGTTTCTCCCAGGAGGAGCGTGCCGCCGTCAAGGAGCGCGCGGCGGAGCTGAGGAAGGATGCCCGCCGCGGCCGGGGCACGGACAAGGCCGCGGCCGACGAGCGGGACGTGCTCGCGAAAATCGCCGAGATGGACCCACAGGACCGCGCGCTGGCCGAGCGTGTGCACGCCGTTGTCACGACCGCCGCGCCGGAGCTGGCACCGAAGCTGTGGTACGGGCAACCTGCCTACGCCAAGGCCGGGAAGGTGGTGTGCTTCTTCCGCAGCGGACAGGTGGACAAGGAGCGCTACTCGTCGTTCGGGTTCACCGTGCAGGCGAATCTCGACGAGGACGGCGGCATGTGGCCGACGGCCTACGCCCTGACGCGGTTGAGCGAGGCCGGTGAGGCGACACTGAGGGAACTCGTCGAGAAGGCCGTGCGCCGAGGTCCCGACGGACCCGGGTGATCTTCTGGTCGTTGCGGCGCCGGGTGCCCGGACCTCAGAGGGGAGCCATGGTCTCACCGGTGAGCCTCTCGTCACCGGCGCTCGGGGAACCCGCTCCCGCGACCGCGACCCGCACCGCGCCGCCACGGTCGTCGGGGCCGTTGGCGGGGCCGTTGGCGGGGCCGTCGGGGCCGCCGTGGCCACCTCGGCCGTCGCGGTCGAACTGGGTGCGGTACAGCTGCGCGTAGCGGCCCTCGGCGGCCAGCAGGGTGGCGTGCGTGCCGCGCTCGACGATCCGCCCGTCCTCGACGACCAGGATCAGGTCGGCGGCGCGGACGGTGGACAGCCGGTGGGCGATGACCAGCGCGGTCCGTCCGGCCAGCGCCTCGGCCAGCGCCTCCTGGACCGCCGCCTCGGAGGTGGAGTCCAGGTGCGCGGTCGCCTCGTCCAGCACCACCAGTCGCGGTCTGCCCAGCAGCAGCCGGGCGATGGTCAGGCGCTGGCGCTCGCCGCCCGACAGGCGGTAGCCGCGCTCGCCGACGACGGTGTCCAGGCCGTCGGGCAGCGCCTCGACGAGGTCGGCCAGCCGGGCCCGGCGCAGGACCTCCCACAGTTCCTCGGTGCGGGCCTCCGGGCGGGCCAGCAGCAGGTTGGCGCGGATGGAGTCGTGGAAGAGGTGCCCGTCCTGGGTGACCATGCCCAGGGTCTGCTGGATCGAGGTGGCCGACAGCTCGCGCACGTCCACCCCGGCCAGCCGTACGCTGCCGCTGTCGGCGTCGTACAGGCGTGCCGAGAGCTGCGCGATCGTCGACTTGCCGGCTCCGGAGGATCCCACCAGGGCGACCATCTGCCCGGCCTCGGCGCGGAAGGACACCTCGTGCAGCACCTGTGCGCCGCCCCGGGAGTCGAGGGTGGCGACGTCCTCCAGGGAGGCCAGCGACACCTTCTCCGCCGAGGGGTAGGCGAAGCCGACCCGGTCGAACTCCAGCGTGACGCCTCCCTCGGGCACCGCGCGCGCGTCCGGCCGGTCGACGATCAGGGGCTTGAGGTCGAGGATCTCGAAGACGCGCTCGAAGCTGACCAGGGCGCTCATCACCTCCACGCGGGCGCCGGCCAGGGCCGTCAGCGGCGCGTACAGGCGGGTCAGCAGCAGTGCCATCGCCACCACCGCGCCGGGCTCCAGGGTGCCGTTCAGCGCGAAGACGCCGCCCAGGCCGTACACCAGGGCCAGGGCCAGGGCCGAGACGCCGGTCAGGGCGGTGACGAACACCGACTGCACCATGGCGGTGCGCACCCCGATGTCGCGGACCCGCCGGGCGCGTTCGAAGAACTCGGCCGACTCCTGGGCGGGGCGGCCGAACAGTTTGACCAGGGTGGCGCCGGGGGCGGAGAAGCGTTCGGTCATCTGGGTGCTCATCGCGGCGTTGTGGTCGGCGGCCTGGCGTTCCATCCGGGCCAGCCGGCTGCCGACCCGGCGCGCCGGCAGGACGAACACCGGCAGCAGCACCAGGGCCAGGGCGGTGAGCTGCCAGGAGATGCCGAACATGACCACCAGGGTCAGGGTGAGGGTGACGAGGTTGCCCGCCACTCCCGACAGGGTGTCGCTGAAGGCCCGCTGGGCGCCGATGACGTCGTTGTTGAGGCGGCTGACCAGTGCCCCGGTGCGGGTGCGGGTGAAGAAGGCGATGGGCATGCGCTGTACGTGGTCGAAGACGGTGCCGCGCAGGCGCAGGATGAGTCCCTCGCCGATGCTCGCCGACAGCCAGCGGGTGGTCAGGCCCAGGGCGGCCTCGGCCAGTGCGATCACCGCGATCCACGCGGCCAGGCCCGCCACCAGGGTGGGCGCGGCGCCGCCGACGATGGCGTTGACGACCTGCCCGGCCAGGAGGGGGGTGGCCACCGCCAGCGCCGACGACACCACGCTCAGCAGCAGGAACCACACCAGCAGGGTGCGGTGGGGGCGGGCGAAGGCGGCGATGCGCCGCAGGGTGGCCATCGAGAACGGCCGGTCGTTCCGGGCGTGCATCGCGTTGTACAGCGAGTGCCAGGCGGTCATTTCCATGCTCATCGCCACATCACCATGTTCTCTATGGTCTTTGTCGTCATGTGTCCTCGTCGGGGCGGGGCCGCGTCCAGGGATCGCCGTCGGTGGCCGTTCGGGGTCGTCGGTGGACGCCCGCGGGTCTCCCCCGGCCGGAGGAGGGACGGGGGGCCGTCGATGCGACTGGCACGACCCTAAGAGCTCAAGTTAAGCTGAGGTCAAGGGTGGCGGGCCGTCCTCCGGTCGCCGCCGGTGTCTCGGGTGCCGTCGTCGGTCTCGGCCGTCATCGGTCTCACAGGTCCAGGACGGCGCGGGTGGCCGCCCGGCAGCGCCGCGGATCGGTCAGCAGATCGCTGCTGTGGGCGAACTGGTCGATCGACCCCACCGGCGGCAGCGCCCGCACCCGGTCGTCGGTGATGGCCCGCCGCAGGGCCTCGGCGAAACGCCCGGCCTCAAGGAGCGGGAACGGCCGCCGGTGGTGCTCGCGCAGGCCCTCGTCCAGGACCGCGGCCCGGCCCGTGCGGTTGTGCAACGCCGCCGCGCGCCGGTACACCGGCCCCAGCCTGCGGTGGCGCTCGCGCCACCCGCCGGCTCCCACCCCCACCGACACCGCCGCCGCCAGCTCCTCGGCCGCCTCGGCGGTGCCGGACATGCGGGCGAAGGCACTGCCCAGCCATTTGGCGTACGGCGGGTAGCGGCGCCGCGTCAACAGCAGCAGGCACATCAGGTCGCGGGCCAGCTCCGCGGTGACCAGCGCCGAGCCCAGCTCGTCCCCCACCTCGCCGCACCGGCCGGGAAAGGCCTCCTGGCGGGCCAGGCGCCGCCACTGGCCGGCCAGGACGTAGCGTTCCACGTCGGGCGGGTACCAGCGCAACGCCGCCCGGACCGGCTCCAGCACCCCCAGGCCGTCGTGGAAGACCTCACCGCCGGTGACCTCGGCCAGCCGCTGCCAGGGAGTCGACAGCCAGTCCAGCACGCCCACCCCGCCCAGGGGGTCGAAGCCGAGCCGTTCGGTGAACCAGGTGGCCGCCTCGCTCACCTGCACCCGGTGACCCCGTGGCTCCCCCAGCCCGGTGCGGTAGCCGCAGAAGACCTCCGGCAGGCCCTCTTCCAGGGTCTGCCGCACCTGCCCGGCCCGCCCCGGTGCCACGAACAGCACCACGCGCGGTCCCCAGTCGTGATCGGTGGAGCGTTCGGTGTCGAAGGCCAGCACCTCCGACCCGGCGCCGATCAGCGCGGCGCTGTGCGCCACCCCGGTCACGATCGGCCGCACGGCCTGGCGGTAGAACGTCCGGGAAAGCTCCAGGCCAGGTATGAAACTGGACATCATTTCGCCCACTCTGCCTGCCGTGGCGCCCTCTCGCACCAGGTTTTCCACCTGCCCGTCCCGGCCGCGCGCCCGCCCCCGCCCGGCCGGGGACGGGCGCGCAGGCGGGGGCGGGCGCGCGGCGGTCAGTCCTGGGCGGGGGCGGCCGCGGCCAGTGGGCGCCGGCGTAGCCCGAGGCGCTCGTACAGGGCGATCGCGGCGTGGTTGTCGGTGTCGACCATCAGCGCGGCCCGGCCGTGCGCGGCCACCAGCTCGGTCAGCGCGAACCGGCACACCGCCTCGCCGTGACCTCGGCCGCGCCACGCCGCGGCGGTGGCCACCCCGGCGACGAAGCCCATCTGCGGGCACGACCACGCGTCGGCCGCCACCGCGACCAGCCCGGCGCCCGCCGTCGCGGTGGCGTCCGGGCGGCGCAGCCCGGCCCAGCGGCGTACCCCCGCAAGACCCGGCACCGCCCAGGAGGAGGGGGCGGCGACGGCGAGCAGCGCGCCGACCTCCTGCTCGCACGTGGCCGGCAGCCAGCCCACCCCCTCCCCCGCCACGAAGCGATCGTGGCGGGGCGCGGGCGGGAGCCGGTCGGTGTCCATCCACTCGAACGTCCCCACCACCCGCAGGCGCGGCGAGGCGGCCACCACCTCCTCGACCAGGTCGCGTGAGCCGACCACCCGGTAGGAGGGGGCCAGGCGCTGCAGCGCGTACTCCACCAGCGCCCCGGCCTGCGCGGCCGGGCCGCGCACGGCGAGCCGGTCGCGGCGGTTCAGGTCGGGGCAGGCGACCGCGACCGCCTCCCCCAGCGTCCACGCCCGAACCCTCGGGCCCATGCCCTGGGCGGCCCACAGCAGCAGCGCGTCGTCGTCGCAGGCCGCCGCGACAGCCGCCACGTCCCCCAGCTCGACCGGCACGGCGTTCGCCGGCACGGCGTTCAGAGGATCGCCCCGGGACGGTAGGCGGCCGCCTCCGGGTGGCGGCCGGTGATCTCCCGTACCCGGGCCACGACCGCATCCACCTGGGAGGCCGCGGCGCCGGTGAACGACACCCGGTCGGCCAGCAGCGCCCGCAGCCCGGCCTCGTCCAGCGGGAAGCGCTCGTCGGCGGCCAGGCGCGCCAGCAGCTCGTTGCCCGCGCCCCGCTCGCGCATCGCCAGCGCCGAGGCCACGGCGTGCTCCTTGATGAGCTCGTGGGCGCTCTCACGGCCCATGCCGGCCCGGACGGCGGCCATGAGCATCTTCGTCGTCGCCAGGAAGGGCAGGTAGCGCTCCAGCTCGGCCTCCACCACCGCGGGGAAGGCACCGAACTCCTCCAGCACCGTCAGCATCGTCTCCACCAGCCCGTCGAAGGCGAAGAACGCGTCCGGCAGCGCCACCCGGCGCACGACCGAGCACGAGACGTCGCCCTCGTTCCACTGGTCGCCCGCCAGCTCCCCGGCCATGGACGCATACCCGCGCACCACCACCGCCAGGCCGTTGACGCGCTCGCAGGAGCGGGTGTTCATCTTGTGCGGCATGGCCGAGGAGCCCACCTGCCCGGGGGCGAAGCCCTCGGTGACCAGCTCGTGGCCGGCCATCAGGCGGATGGTCTTGGCCAGCGACGACGGCGCGGCCGACAGCTGCACCAAGGCGCTGAGCACCTCGTAGTCCAGCGAACGCGGGTAGACCTGCCCGACGCTGGTCAGTCGGCGGGCGAAGCCCAGATGGGAGGCGACCTCGTCCTCCAGCCGTACCAGGGCGCCCTCGTCGCCGCCCAGCAGGTCCAGCATGTCCTGCGCCGTGCCGACCGGCCCCTTGATCCCGCGCAGCGGGTAGCGGTCGATCAGCTCCTCCAGGCGGGCGAAACCCGCCAGCAGCTCGTCGGCGGCCGAGGCGAACCGCTTGCCCAGCGTCGTGGCCTGGGCGGCCACGTTGTGCGACCTGCCGGCGACCACCAGCCGCGAGTGCTCGGCCGCCAGGCGCGCCAGGCGCTCCAGCAGCGCGACGCACCGGTCGCGGACCAGCAGCAGGCTGTCGCGGATCTGCAGCTGCTCGACGTTCTCGGTCAGGTCACGCGAGGTCATGCCCTTGTGGACGTGCTCGTGCCCGGCCAGGGCGTTGAACTCCTCGATGCGGGCCTTGACGTCGTGGCGGGTGACGCGCTCGCGCGCGGCGATCGACTCCAGGTCCACCCGGTCGACGACCTTCTCGTAGTCGGCGATCGCCTGCTCGGGCACCGCCACCCCCAGGCGGGCCTGCGCGGCCAGCACCGCCAGCCACAGGCGCCGTTCGGCCACCACCTTGTACTCCGCCGACCACAGGCGGGTCAGCTCCGCGGAGGCGTAACGGGAGGCGAGGACATTGGGGATACGCGGCTTGGCAGTCACGTTGCGTCAGTATATTCGGGCCTTCGCACCCGCCCCGCGCAGGGGCGGCCCGATGAGACCGGCCGTCCCCACCGGGGCCGGGCACCGGGAGCCGGGAGTCGACGGCGACGGGAAAGGGAGGGCGGGGATCCGGCCGGGGCGGGCCGGGAAGGGCGGACGAGGGCGGAGAAGGGCGAGAGCCGCGGGGGCGGGCGGTGCGCGCCCCCGCGGCTCTCGTTCGACCAAAGCCCTCGGGGAACCCGCTCAGGACCCGTCCGGGCACCGGCCGGGGATTCGGCCGGGACCGGTCACGGCGCCGGCGAGGCCGGTGAGGGCGCCGAGGAGGGCGCCGGTGCCAGGTCGTTCCTGTCGTAGACCTTCGGCTCGGCCCGGTGCTGCCCTTCGGCGGGGGCGTCCTGCTCGGCACCGCCCGCGCCACCGTTCCCGCCGTTCCCGCCGTTCCCGGCGTCGTCCGCGGCGTTCGGGGCGGCGTCCTTGGGCCTGCGGCGCAGCCGTTCCTTGAGCCGCTCCACCATCACGTACAGCGTCGGCACCAGCACCAGCGTCAGCAGCGTCGACGACAGCAGCCCGCCGATCACCACGATCGCCAGCGGCTGGGAGATGAACCCTCCCGAACCGGTCAGCCCCAGCGCCATCGGGATCAACGCGAAGATCGTCGCGACCGCGGTCATCAGGATCGGCCGCAGCCGGCGCCTGCCGCCCTCGATCACCGCCTCCACGATGCCCATCCCCTGCTCCCGGTACTGGTTGATCAGGTCGATCAGCACGATCGCGTTCGTCACCACGATGCCGATCAGCATCAGCATGCCGATCAACGCCGGCACACCCATCGGGGTACCCGTGGCCAGCAGCAGCCCGATCGCGCCGGTCGCCGCGAACGGCACCGACACCAGCAGGATCACCGGCTGCACGAAACTCCGGAACGTCGCCACCATGATCATGAAGACGATCGCGATCGCCGCCAGCATCGCCAGCCCCAGCTGCCCGAACGCCTCCGCCTGGTCGGCGCTGACGCCGCCGATCGTGAACGTCGCCCCCGCCGGCAACGCCAGCGCGTCCAGCTTCTGCGTCAGCGCCGTCGTCGTGGCACCCAAGTCGCTGCCGGTCGCCGTACCCGACACCGTCGCGCTGCGCTCCCCGTCGATACGGGTGATCTGCGCCGGGCCCTGCGCCTTGGCCACGTCGGCCACCTGCGACAGCCTCACCATGCCCGTCGCCGTCGGCAACCGCAGCGCCCCCACCTCCTTGACCGTCTCGGGCGCCTCCCCACCGCTCAGCACCACCGCGCCGGTACGGCCGTCCAGCGTCATGTCGCCCATCGGCGCCCCGCGGAAACGCTGGGCCACCAGCTGGCCGATCTGCACCTCGGTCAGGCCCCGCGCCGCGGCCTTGCGACGGTCCACCCGCACCTCGACCCGCTCGGCGCCGGCCTCCAGGTTCGAGGTGACGTCACGCAGCCCCTCCATGCCCGCCATCGTCGTGCGCACCGACTCGGCCGCCGTGCGCAGCGTCGCCACGTCCGGCGCCTGCACGATCACCTGAAGCTGGTCGGTCGCGCCGCCCGCCGGCCCGCCCTGACCACCGCCCACCGTGATCTCCCCGACCCCGCTCAGCTCCTTCAGCCGCGCGCGCATCGTGTCCTGCAACGCCGCGGCGTCGGTCTCCTCCTCGATCGCCACCGAGTACGACGCCCGGTCCCCGGCACCACCGCCGAGCCCGCCCAGGAACCCGCCGCCGCCCCCCACGTTCACCTGGTAGTCCCGCACCCCCTTGAGCGAGGCCAGAACCTCCTCGACCTTCTTGGCCGCCGCGTCCGTCGTCGCCAGGTCCGTACCCGCGGGCATCCTCTGGCTGAGCGAGACCGTGTCCTGCCCCGAGGAGTCGATGAAGTTGGTCTCCAGCCTCCCCGCCAGGCCCATCGTCACGGCGAACACCACCGCACCCACCAGGAGCGTCACCAGGCGCCGCCGGGTGGCGAACCTCAGCACCGGCAGGTAGGCCCGCTGCAGCGGGCTGCGCAGCTCCTTGGCCTCGGCCTTCTCCCGCGCCGCGCGCGCCTGCTCGGCCGACAGCACCGGAGCCCTCAAAAACCAGTACGCCAGCACCGGCACCACCGTCAGCGACACCAGCAGCGACGCCAGCAGCGCCACCGTCACCGTGATCGCGAACGGCGCGAACAACTGCCCCACCATGCCACCCACCACCGCGATCGGCAGGAACACCGCCACCGTCGTCAGCGTCGAGGCCGTCACCGCGCCGCTGACCTCGCGCACCCCCGCCAGCACCGCCTTGCGCTTGGCCTCGCCGTACTCCAGGTGACGCTTGATGTTCTCCAGCACCACGATCGAGTCGTCGACCACCCGGCCCACCGCGATCGTCAGCGCGCCCAGCGTCAGCAGGTTCAGCGAGTATTCCCCCACCCACAACGCGATCAGCGCGATCACCACCGACAGCGGGATCGAGGCGGCCGTCACCAGCGTCGAGCGCACCGACAGCAGGAACACCAGGATGACCAGCACCGCGAACGCCAGCCCCAGCAGCCCCTCCGTCGTCAGGTCCTCGATCGAGCGCTCCACGTACGGCGCCTGGTCGAAGACGATCGTCACCTCCGAGGAGTCACCGATCGCCCGCACCAGCTCCGGCAGCTTCTCGCGCACCTCGTGCGAGATCGCCACCGCGTTGCCGTCCGGTGACATCGTCACCGACACCCCCAGGCTCGGCTGCCCGTTGGTGCGCGTCAGCGACGTGCTCTTGGCCAGCTCGCGCTCCACCGTCGCCACGTCCTGCACCCGCACCGGCCTGGGAAGCGGCGGCGGCGCCTGCCGCCGCGCCGCCTGAGCGGCCTGCGCCTGCTGGGCCTGCTGGGCCTGGGCGGCTCCCCCGCCGCCGGGCGCCTGCTGCGGTCCCTGCTGAGCCCCCTGGCCGCCCTGCTGAGGCTGCTGAGGCGCCGGCGCGGGCGTCAGGTAGAGCTTCTTCAGCTCCTCCAGCGTCGTGACCCGCTCACCCACCTGAACCGTCAGCGACACCTTGTCCTCGGTCAGGCCGCCCGCCGGGACCGGCTGGCCGTTGGCGCGCAACGCGTCGGCCACCGCCGTCGGCGGCAACCCCACGATCGCCAGCCGCTTCGGGTCCGGGGTGATCGTCACGACCTCCTCGCGCACACCCGTCACCGACACCTCGCGCACTCCCTCGACGGCCTGCAGCTGCGGCACCATCAACCGCTCCAGCCGCTCGGCCATCACCCGCTCGTCGCCGCCGTCGCCCACCGCCAGCTGCATCACCGGGATGTCGTCGGTCCCGCCGGTCACGACCTGCGGATCCACCCCCTCGGGCAGCTGCGCCTCGACGCGCGACAGCGCCTGCTGCATGTCCGACACCGCCGCGTCGATGTCGGTGCCGTACTCGAACGCCACCTGAACCTGCGACATCCCCTCCCGGGACGTCGAGGTCATCTCCGCCATGCCCTCCAGCCCCTGGAAGCTGTTCTCGATCGGCTCGGTCACCTGCTCCTCGACGATCTCGGGAGAGGCGCCGCTGTAGGGAGCGATCACGAACGCCCCCGGAAACGACAGCGACGGCAGCAGCTGCTGTTTCAGCGACGGGATCGCGAAGACACCGAACGCGCTCAGCACCAACGCGATCATTATGACGAGGCTGCGGTTGGCAAGGCTCAACCTGGCCAGGGAGGTCATGGGGGCGGACTCCTAAAGGGATGTCACGACAAGATTTGCCCCAGACTAACACTTCGCCTGATACGAATATTTAACGAAGCGAACCACCCTGATAACCTTCTCAGGAACGAAGAGGTGAGCGTGAACGACGACCGCGAACAACTGATCCACCAGATCGGCGCCATCCAACGCGACCTGGGACGACTGTTCGCCCAACAACGCCCCTCCTCCCCCCTGTTCGACTCCAACCTCACCATGCGCCAGCTCAACGTCATCATGCTGCTGTCGCTACGCCGGTCCGCCTCCGGCCAGGAACTCGCCCACCACCTCGACGTCGGCCTCGGCACCGTCACCGGCATCGTCGACCGCCTCGTCGCCCACGGCCTCGTCGCCCGCCGCGAAGACCCCCACGACCGCCGCATCCGCCGCATCGAACTCACCCCCGCCGGGCACACCCTCATCGAACAGATCGCCGACGCCGGCCTGAACGAGTTCCGCCGCGTCCTGCGACACCTCGACACCCCCACCCTGCGCGACCTGTCCACCGTCATGGACAAACTCCAGAACGCCGCCCTGGCCCTGCACGAGACCACCCCCCACCCAAACATGGGATGATAGGTTCCGTCGCTGTGAGCACACCCTCCACCGACCCCTTCACCCTGACCGGACGCACCGCCCTCGTCACCGGCGGCAGCTCCGGCATCGGACACGCCATCGCCCACGCCCTCGGCCGCGCCGGCGCCCACATCGTCATCACCGCCCGCCGCCCCGGCCCCCTCACCGACACCCTCACCGAACTCCACCACCACGGCGTCCAAGCCGCCTCCATCACCGCCGACCTCGCCCACCCCCACGACCTCACCCGCGTCTGCGAACAGGCCCCCACCTTCTACGGCGACATCGACATCCTCGTCAACAACGCCGCCAACAACATCCGCCCCCACATGAACGACCTCACCCCCCACGACTACGAACAGACCATCGCCCTCAACCTCACCGCCCCCTACCTCCTGGGCCAGCACTTCGGCCCCCGCATGGCCCAACGCGGCTGGGGACGCATCATCAACATCGGCTCCCAGCAATCCCACAAGGCCTTCGGCAACAGCGGCGCCTACGGCGTCTCCAAAGCCGCCATCGCCGGCCTCACCCGCTCCCAGGCCGAAGCCTGGTCCCCCCACGGCGTCCGCGCCAACACCATCATCCCCGGCTTCGTCCTGACCCCCCTCACCGAACCCGCCCAAGCCGTCCCCGGCCGCGTCGAAGCCCTCGCCGCCCGCACCATGATCGGCCGCAACGGCGTCCCCGCCGACTTCGCCGGCATCGCCGTCCTCCTCGCCGGCGACGCCGCCGACTACATCACCGGCCAGGCCATCTGCGTCGACGGAGGCCTCTCCGTCCACTGACCCCCGCACACCACCCCCACCCCACACCAGACGCGCACCCGACACCCCCCGACGGCGCACACCCACACAGCCGGGACCACCGTGACCACCACCCCCACCCGCCGGCACACCAACGCCCGCCTCGCCGTCTGCTACTTCTTCATCCTCCTGGGCGCCGTCTCCGGAGCCTGGGCCGCCCGCATCCCCGACGTCAAACACACCCTCGACCTCACCGACGGCCAGATCAGCTACGCCCTCCTCGCCGCCGCCCTCGGCCTCGTCATCGGCATGCACTTCGCCGGACGCCTCAGCGACCACCTCGGCAGCGCCCGCCTCCTGCCCCCCGCCGCCCTCGCCACCGCCCTCGTCATCATCCCTCCCGGCTACGCCCCCCACCTGCCCGCCCTCATCGCCACCCTCTTCCTGTTCGGCCTCATCAGCGCCGGCCTCGACGTCTCCATGAACGCCCACGGCGTCGAGGTCGAACGCGCCTACGGCCGCCCCCTGATGTCCTCCTTCCACGGCATGTTCAGCATCGGCGTCCTCGCCGGCGCCGCCACCGGCGGCCTGTTCGCCTGGCTCGACCTCGACGCCGCCGCCACCCTCACCGCCGTCGGCCTCCCCCTCGCCCTCACCACCCTCTACGTCCGCCGCCACCTCCTGCCCCCCACCCCCACGACCGGCCCCGCCGACGGCGACCCCGCCCCCCGCCGCGCCCCATGGACCCGATGGATCATCCTCATGGGAATCGTCTCCTTCGCCGGACTCGTCGGCGAAGGCGCCGCCAACGACTGGACGGCCGTCTACCTCTTCCAGAACCTCAACGCCTCCGAACCCGTCGCCGCCGCCGCCTTCGCCGTCTTCTCCACCACCATGACCATCGGCCGCTTCGCCGGAGACCACCTCGCCCAGCGCTTCGGGCCCACCCGCCTGGTCCGCTACTCCGGCCTCATCGCCGCCCTCGGCCTCACCGGCGCACTCCTCGGCGCGCAGATCCCCATCGCCTTCGCAGGCTTCGCCCTGTTCGGCCTCGGCCTGGCCCCCATCGTCCCCCAGGTCTTCTCCGCCGCCGGCAACCACGACCCCGTCAACGCCGGCCAGGCCATCGCCCAGGTCGCCACCGTCGGCTACGCCGGGCTCCTGGCGGGACCCGCCATCATCGGCGGAGCGGCCGAGCTCGTCGGCCTGCCCGCCGCCCTCGCCATCCCGGCCGTGCTCGCCCTGTTCATGGCCGCGGCGGCGGGCGCCCTGCGCTCCCCGGCCACCTCCTGACCGGCCCCTGCTTTTGGGCGATGAGTCTTCAGTCCATTGTAAATGATCTTGAACTTAGCTAACGCCTTTACAATGTAGATCAATAATTTGGCCTCGGGGCGTACGGGAACGGGCGAAACGCCCGCCTCGCTACGAGCGGCCCGCGACGGCCAGATTGACGCCAAGGGCGATCAGCGCGGTCCCGGTGAGCCCGCCCACGGCCTTGAGCACGGCCGTCCTGGCCAACAGCCGGCGCAGCGCTCCCCCGACGTCGGCCACCGGGAGGAACCACAGCACGGCCCCCGCCACCGCGATCAGCGACAGCGCCAGCGCGTCGCCCAGGGCGGGCTCGCCGGCGACGAACCGGGGCACCAGCGCGATGAGGAACAGCGCCGCCTTGGGGTTGAGCATGTTCGTCAACAGCCCCTCGGTGAACGCCGCCGCCAGGCCGCGCCCCGCCGAACCGGGCAGGTCCGGCCGCGGGTCGCCGCCCCCGCGCAGAGCCGCACGTCCGGCCCGGTCGGGTGTGATCAGGGTGCGAGCACGACCGTCTTGCCGGGTAGCCCCCCGGTGCCGGCTTCCTCATGCACGGCGGCCAGCTCGGTCACCGGGCGGTGGGCGGCGACGTGGAGCCGGAGCTTGCCGGCATCCACCTTGGCGACCAGCTCGGTCAGCTGGGCTCCGTCGCTGCGGACCCACAGGCTCGCGCTGCGCACTCCCCGGGCGGGGTCCTCGGGAATCGGACCGGCTGTGCTGACGGCGACCCCGCCGTCGGCGACGTAGTTCGTCAGCTGCGCGAGCTCCTCCGGGGAGACGCGCACATGGTTCACCACGACCTGGAACGGACCGCCCACGGCGGCCGGGCCTGCGGCGGGGGCGAGGGGGCCCACGACGCGGTCCGCGCCGTAGCCCCGAAGGCGGTCGGCGTGCTGCGGCGCGTCCACTGCGGTCACGTGCGCTCCCGCGTCGACGGCGAGCTGCACCACGAGGCTGCCGACCGCGCCCCCCGCCCCATTGACCAGGACGGTCTGACCGGGCTTCAGCTCGGCGAGCTCGAACGCCGTCTGCCAGGCCGCCAGGCCGGTCAGCGGCAGCGCCGCGGCGTCGACCAGGTCGGTCGTCCGGGGCGCCGGGGCCAGGGACTCGGCCGGGGCGAGCACGTACTCGGCGGCGCCGCCGGCGGAGTCGAGGGGCAGCATCGCCACGACCCGGTCGCCGACCTCCAGGCCGATCACGTCCGCGCCGAGTTCGGCGACGGTGCCCGCCAGGTCGATCCCCGGCACGTAAGGGAGAGTGATCGGGATCATCTCGGCCAGGACACCGGCGCGGATGTGGTCGTCGACCGGGTTGAACGACGTGGCCGCCACCCGCACCAGCACCTGCCCGGTGCCGGGGACCGGACGGTCGACGTCCTCGAAGCGCAGGACCTCGCTGCTGCCGAACTCGTGGAAACGCATTGCCTTCATGACACTTTCCTCCAGGGTGTATTGATGTCGTCGCCAACGGATGAGGCGACCAGACGGGAAGGTGAAGCACGCCGAGGCGCTCAGGTCAGCTGCACCGACCGGGTGGAGTTGCCCATCACCATGCGGTCGATGGCGCTCACGGCGCTGCCGGGGTCATCGGCGGCGCCGACGGTGAGCAGCAGCGGGACGAAGTGGTCGGCCGTCGGATGGGCGACCGCGGCGCCGGGTGCCTTGTTGCGGTAGTCGGTGAGGGCGTCGGCGTCGCCCCGGGCGAGGGCGTCAACAGCCCATTCGTCGAAGGCCGTGGTGTCGGCGGCGAGCTCCGGCCGGCGGAAGACGGCGAAGCTGTGCGTCATGAAGCCCGAGCCGAGAACGAGGATGCCCTCTTCACGCAGCGGCCGCAGGCGTGCCCCGAGCTCGAGCAGAGCGCTGGGGTCGAGGCTGGGCATCGACAGCTGCACGACCGGGACGTCGGCCGCGGGGTACATGGCCATGAGCGGGATGAAGGCGCCGTGGTCGAGGCCGCGGTCGGCGAACTCGTGCACGGGCGTGCGGCCCAGCAGGCCGGTGAGTCGCCGAGCCAGGTCGGTGGCGTCCGGGGTCGCGTAGGGAAGGGGGAAGACGGGCCGTTCGGGGTGGCCAGGCTGCTCGTGGTGGTGATCGAAATCAGCTCCTTCACTTGCCTCGACAAGTATTTTCACTTGCCGAGGCAAGTGAAAAAGTACCTCATTAAGGGTTGCCCAGGCAAGTGATGTGAGTTGTCCGGGCAAGTAAGATGGGTCTCATGGACACTCAGTCGCCCTGGCTCGACGACAGCCAGCAGGACCTGTGGCAGGCGCTCCTCACGGTCGTCATTGCCCTCCCGGCGGCCCTCGACCGCCAGCTGCAGCGAGACGCGGGCATCTCCAACTTCGAGTACGGGGTTCTGGCCCGGCTGTCCATGGCCGACGAAGCCACGATGCGGCTCAGCGACCTTGCCCGGGTCTGCGACAGCACCCAGCCGCGCCTGTCGAAGGTGATGGATCGCTTCGAAGCCCGCGGCTGGGTCGCCCGCCGACCCGACCCCAGCGACGGTCGGTACACGCTCGCCACCCTGGCCGACGCCGGCCGGCAGAAACTCGTCGAGAGCGCACCGGAACATGTCGCGCAGGTGAAGCGGCTCGTGTTCGATCCGCTCAGCGCCGCGCAGCGCCGCCACCTCGGGGCCGCACTCACCCGCATCGCCGCTACCGTGCGCCGGGAAACCGAAGGAGGCTGAGCGCCGTCCTCAGCCGGGGCCTTCCGGTCAGTCCTGCCACACCGGTGATGTGGTACGTGGGGAAGGTGTGGACCTTGTCGACGGTGTAGCTGTACGCCGTGGCGAAACCGCGCTCCACCCGGACCGGGACGACGGCACGCCGGACACCGTCAGAGAGCAACCACGGCTTCTCTCGCAAACGACCGTTTCTGCGAGGCGCCGGCCCGCTCCTGCCTCAAATCTTCTACCGCCGAAATCCGGTCCGATCCTCCCCGAAGGCCGATACATCAGGTAGCCGGCTCCGACGACCTGACCACGGCGAAGTCGGGTCCGGGAGACATCGCGCCGAGCCTCATCACACCGGCGAAAGCCACCATCTGCGCCGCACCCATCGCGGTGGCCACCGTAGGGCGTCGCGACAGGAGCGGACGGGCGAGCACGGGTGAGCACGGGCGAGCACGGATCGCTGTCGCCTCCGTCGACGCCTCGAAGCACGATCGGCGGACGTGGAGGCGTCCGGGGAGATCGGCCGTCGCCTTCGGGGGACGGGCTGTCGCGCCCGGCGGACACCTCGGCTCGCGGCGATCTTGTCGTCCGGAGGCGGCTCAGGTGACGTCGTCCGAGGTCGCGCCGGGTCTGGCGTGGAGGATCTCGCGGGCCTGGTCCGCGGCGCGGGCGATGCTCTCGGAGACGAACTCGACGAAGCGGGCGATGTTCTCAAGGCGGGCGGCGGCCGGGGTGCCGGGGCCGAGGATGTCGACGCCCTGCCGGGCGATCCGGCCGAGGTGGGCGGTGGCGCGGGCGCTGGCCATCGTCGACTGGTACAGGACGTCGTCGTCGACGACGTAGCGCTCGCGGCGGCGTTCGTCGCGTTCCCGGCGGATGAGGCCCTGGCCCTCGAGGAACGTGATCGCCTTGGAGACGGACGCCAGGCTGACCTGGAGGCGCCCGGCGAGCTCGGAGGCGGTGAGGCTGCCGGTGTCGGTGGTGTAGAGGCCGGCCAGCACCCGGGCCGTCATCTTGGGCAGGCCCGACTGCATGAAGACGGTGGCGAACACCTCCTCGTACTCGCGCACGGCCTCGGTGTCGCGTCCGTGGGCCTGCCCGGTCGCGTCGGGGTTCCGGGGCGCGGCGCGCCTGCGGCGGTGGGTGCGGTGTTCGGTGGCGCGGTGGGCCAGGTCGGCGCGATAGGCCGTGGGGCCGCCGTTGCGCAGCACCTCACGTGTGATCGTCGAGGTCGGGCGGCCGAGACCTCTGGCGATCTCCGCGTAGGCCAGGCCGTCGGCCAGTCCCAGCGCGATCCGCTGGCGGTCGTGCTGGGTGAGTCTGCCTCCCGGCATCGCGGTCCCCCTCATGGTCGGTGGTGTCTGCAGCATAGCGTTCACTTTCAACTCGTTGCAACGAGCAAAATGACGATCATTGCATTAGATTTAAAACCATTGCAACATGTTCACAGGATTTACCTGGGTAAATAGATTTCAAGAGCAACGAACTGGTTGCCGAATCTAGAAATGCAACGTAGTGTTTCCATCATCAGAAACAACGAGCCGAAGGAAGCCACCATGCGGAAGTTCGCCACCCCCACCCCCGTGACCGCCGTCCTGGACATCCCCGCCGGCCGTATCCGGTTCATCGCCGCCGACCGGGCCGACACCGCGGTCGAGGTCCTGCCCGCCAACGCCTCGAAGGGCCGCGACGTGAAGGCCGCCGAGCGGACCGAGGTCACCTACGACGACGGCATCCTGCGGATCAAGGCCCCGGAGGCGAAGAGCCAGATCCTCGGCGCTCCCGGATCCGTCGAGGTCACGGTCCAGTTGCCCGCCGGCTCCCACGTCGAGGCGAAGGCGGCCGGCGCCGACCTGCGGGGCGTCGGACGGCTCGGCGACGTCGTCTTCGAGAGCGCGCAGGGCTCGGTCGAGCTCGACGAGACCGCGGGGGCCCGCCTCACCCTGCAGGCCGGCGACCTCTCGATCGGCCGCCTGGGCGGCCCGGCGCGGATCAGCACCCAGAAGGGCGACCTGCGCGTCAGCGAGGCCGTGGGCGGCACGGTCACGCTGCGCACCGAGTCCGGTGAGATCCACGTCGGCGCCGCCCGCGGGGTCTCCGCCGTCCTCGACGCCGGCACCACCTACGGCCGGATCCGCAACACGCTCACGAACACCGACGGCGCCGACGCCGCCCTGACCATCCACGCGACCACCGCCCACGGCGACATCACCGCCCGCAGCCTGTAGGACGAGCACCCCCACGCCCGGCGGCCCCGCCCGTCCGGGTGAGTCCCACCCCGACCCCAAGGAGCGCACCACCATGTCCCTCACCCCCGCCGACCAGGACCGCCCGCGGCTGCGGAAGGCCATCGAGGAGATCGTCGAGTCCGGTTTCACCGGGATGACCCTGCGCGTGCACGACGAGCGCGGCGAGTGGACCGGCAGCGCCGGGACCGCCGAGCTGGGCGGGACCGCGAAGCCGCCGATCGACGGGCACGTCCGGATCGGCAGCAACACCAAGACCTTCACCGCGACCCTGATGCTGCAACTGGTCGCCGAGGGCACGATCGAGCTGGACACCCCGGTGGCACGCCACCTGCCCGAGTTCGGGCTGGACGAGCGGATCACGGTGCGGATGCTGCTGCAGCACACCAGCGGGGTGTTCAACTTCACCGGCGAGTACTACGACGACGGGACGTACGCGCCGGGGATCACCGCCACGACCGCGGGCCGGGAGTGGGTGGACAACCGGTTCAGGACCTACCGGCCGCAGGAGCTGGTGGAGCTGGCGTGCTCCAAGCCGGCGCGGTTCGAGCCGGGGGCGGGCTGGAGCTACTCCAACACCAACTACGTGCTGGCCAGACTGCTGATCGAGAAGATCACCGGCCGTTCGGTGGCCGAGGAGATGCGGCGGCTGATCCTGGATCCGCTCGGGCTGTCGGGCACCGTGGTGCCGGCCACCGAGCCGGAGATCCCCGAGCCGCACGCCCACGCCTACTACCGCTACCAGGAGGCCGGGGAGCACAAGACGGTCGACGTCACCCGCCAGAACCCCTCCTGGATCTCCAGCGGCGGCGACATGATCTCCACCACCCGGGACCTGCGCACGTTCCTCTCCGCGCTGCTGGACGGCACGCTCCTGCCGGCCCCGCTGCTGGCCGAGATGTGCACCCCGCGCCCGACCGGCATCCCGGACATGGGCTACGGCCTGGGCGTGTTCGTGCTGACCACCAGGACCGGCACCGTCATCTCCCACAACGGGGGCATGGCGGGCCACGCGGCGCTGATGTACGGCACACCCGGCGGTGCCCGGATCCTGACCGCCACGCTGAACTACGTGGACGACGTCGAGACAACCCTGGGCGAGGCGTTCCAGAAGGCGACGCGAAGGCTCCTCGACGAGGTGTTCGACGGCGGGCCTGCCGAGCCGGCGTAGCCGCCGGACCGCCCCGCCGTCCTGCTCGCTCGCGTCCGCCGCCGAGGAGGACTCCCCGGGTGAGACGTCCCCCTAGGCGGGCTCGACGCTCAGCCGGACGGCGAGCTCGACGCGCCAGAGCGTCTTCCTCCGCTCGGACCGGGGATCGGTGAGGTAGGTCTCGTACCGGCAGCCGAAACGGTCACCGGCAGGATCCTCCACGCAGTCGAACCTCAGGTCCCGCTCCCGCACCCACTCGATCAGGGCGCGGTTCGCCCGGCGGCCGTGGTTGACGTAGGTCAGCGTCGCGTACCGGCCCGCCGGCAACACGCCGGGGGTGATCCGGCCGTCGCCCTCGACCGGCTCGTCGGTGACGACACCGACCTCGACGTCCATCGGACCCGCCATGTCGACCACGTGCAGGCGGAAGAAGGTGTGACCGTGACCGACGCCTCGCTCGCCGAGCCGGTCGTACAGCTCCTCCATGAGCCGGTCCCGGACGGCGAACATGCCGCGGAAGGGGGTGACCACCCGGATGCCGGCGCAGTGCAGATCCGGTCTGACGCTGACCGAGGGCCCCTCGACGATCTCCACCCGTACCTCCATGCGACCTCGGCCGTTCCGGTGATGCTCACGAGCGGGCATCACTATGCCTCACGCGACGGTGCCTGGTCGATGCCTGGTCGATACCGGTCGATCCCCGGTCGCATCGCCGCCTGCCGTGCGGCCTGTCCCGGTCACGGCGGGCGCCGTGAGCCCGAGACGGCCGGGCGGGGGGCCCGGCCTCAGTCGACGACCGCGGTGGCCTCGACCTCGACCAGCAGGTCGGGCTCGCCCAGCGCGGCGACCCCCAGCAGCGTGATCGGCTTGACCGGGTCGACGCCCAGCCTCGCCGCCGCCCGGGCGACCCCCTCCCCCAGCAGGGGCAGCTTGTCGGGACTCCAGTCGACGACGTAGACGGTCAGCTTCGCCACGTCGTCGAAGGAGGCGCCGATCGCGGCCAGGGCGGTGCCGATGTTGAGGTAGGCCTGCTCGACCTGGGCGGCGAGATCCCCCTCCCCGACCCTGTTGCCGTCGGCGTCGCGGGCGACCTGGCCGGCCAGGAACACCAGCCTCGATCCGGTGGCGACCGACATCTGCCGGTACACCTCGGGCTTGGGCAGTCCATCGGGGTTGATCAGCGTGACGGCCATGACCGCTCCTTCGTCTCCGGGAAACCTGGTGTGCGTCCCCAAACCATAACAGCGCTATGCATAAGAAACCATAGCGCTGTTATGTATCGTGGTGTCATGGCGAGAACGAAGAACCCCGCGGCCCGCTCGCTGCTCATCGATCGCGCCGCGCAGATGCTGCGGGCCCGCGAGCCGGTCACCCTGCGCTCGCTGGTGGCCGGGACGGGCGTGTCGACGATGGCCGTCTACACCTACTTCGGGGGCATGGACGGGTTGTGGAAGGCGGTGCGCCAGGAAGGCTTCGCCCGCCTGGCCGCCAGGCTCGCCACGGTCACGACGCCCGAGGACCCGGTACGGGAGCTGGCCTGCCTGGGCTCGGCCTACCTGTCCAACGCCCTGGACAACCCCGACCTGTACCGGGTCATGTTCGACGCGACCTTCGACCTCGAAGACCCCGGGGCCTCCGACGAGAGCCTGCGCCACCTGGTCCGGGCCGCCGAACGCGCCAGGAGCGCCGGCCGCTTCCGCGACGACGTCGACCCGCTGGAGCTGGCGACACAGAGCTGGATCATCGGCCACGGGCTGGCCTCCCTCGTCGCCACCGGCCCGCTGCCCCGGCACATGCTCGCCCAGGCCGTCCCCCTGCTGACCGGGCTGTTCGTCGGCGCCGGGGACGAACCCGTCAGGTGCCGCCGGTCGGTCGAGCTCGGCTGGCGCCGGCCGTACCCGGACGACGGCCGCGGCACCTGACGGACCGCTCGCGCGCCACCGG
The DNA here is from genome assembly GCF_040640155.1 of Streptosporangium sp. NPDC023615. NCBI lineage: Bacteria > Bacillati > Actinomycetota > Actinomycetes > Streptosporangiales > Streptosporangiaceae > Streptosporangium > Streptosporangium sp. NPDC023615. Next base: position 801 of record NZ_JBFABE010000047.1, on the reverse strand, counting down.
GTTCGCCCGCGGTGCTCCGGCCCGCGGACCGGGGAGCGCGTCAGACCCCGAACGCGGCCGGGTAGCGGATGACACCGGAGGGGACGGGGCGCGCGGGATCGAGGACGAGCGCCATCATGTGCTCGTCGGAGACGTCGAACGGCGCCCGGATGCCGTGACGGGAGGCCGGGACGAATCCGAAGCGGGGGTAGTAGGCGGCGTGGCCGAGGACGAGCACGAGGCTCTCGCCCTGCTCGCGGGCGGCGTGCAGGGCCGCGCGGACGGCCGCCGATCCGGCGCCCCGCCCCTGCCGGTCCGGCAGGACCGCGCACGGACCCAGCGTGAGAGCCGGGGCGTCGCCGACATGGCATCGGGTGAGCAGCGCGAATCCCGTGACGCTCCCGTCGGGGGCCAGGGCGAGCCAGGACAGGCCGGCAAGCCAGGCCGACGGGTCGGCCCGCAGGGCCTCGACCAGGTCGGCCTCCTCGGAGGTGGGAAAGGCGGCCAGGTTGACCGCGCGGATCGCGGCGAGGTCGGCGCCGGTCTCGGCGCGGGTGATCCAGGCCGCGCTCGGGGCGGCGCCCGGGGTGGTGGTCATGACAGCGCGGGTCCGTTTCCGTGTCGGTGGAGAGGTTTCCGTGTCGGTGGACAGGCAGGGCAGAACCGCCGGTGCGGAGGCGGAGAAGACCGAGGAGGGGCTGGACGGAAAATACCGTGCCCGCTCCCGGACGCGCACCCGTATCGACCGTGGCCCGCCGATGAACCGGTCCGAACGACCCGATGGTCCGCCAGGCGCCGGTGGCGGCGGTCCTGCGGCAGGTC
>NZ_JBFABE010000046.1:18479-64646 GCF_040640155.1 Streptosporangium sp. NPDC023615 | reverse complement strand
TCAGCACGGCAACCTACGCTCGTTCCCTTTTACACCGCATCTCGGACGCGACCGTCGGCCTGCTGGAGTGCGCACGCCGACTGAACCTAAGCCTGAACACCGTCAAACGCTACGCCCGCGTCCACGAGCCAGAGCGGCTGCAACGCGCCCCGCAATACCGGCCCACCCTCGTCGACCCCTACCGCGACCACCTTCGACGCCGCCGCGGCGACGAGCCCGCCGTCCCCGTCCTGCACCTGTTCACCGAGATCAAAGCCCTCGGCTACCAGGGCAGCTTCAACCTGCTCTACCGCTACATCACCCAAGGAAGGGTCGAAGCCGACCGGCTTCCCATCTCCCCACGCCGCCTGGCCCGACTCCTGCTCACCCGGCCCGACCGCCTCACCGACGACCAACGGCGCTTACACGACGACCTCACCGCCACCTGCCCCGAGATGATCGACCTGGCCGGGCTGGTGCGCACCTTCGCCGACCTGCTCCGGCCACGCCAGGACAACGCCGACCACCTCGACGCGTGGATCACCACCGCGCGCGGCGCCGATCTACCTCATCTGCACGCCTTCACCCGAGGCCTCGACCAGGACCACGAAGCCGTCCGCGCGGCCGTCACCATGCCCTTCCACAACGGCGGCACCGAAGGCGTGAACACCAAGACCAAGCGCATCATGCGCCAGATGCACGGCCGAGCCGGCTTCACCTTGCTCCGCCACCGCATCCTCTTGGCCTAACCCTCCGTCACCACCGAAAGAGAGACAGAGCCGTCCACTGGACAGACCCGTCAACCACGGTCACTCACGACCGGTCGAACGCCCAGCTCAACCGCTCTACAAGGCGTGATCGATGCACTTCCCAAGCTGACAGCGCGGGTTCGATTCCCGTCACCCGCTCCATACGCTAAGGCCCAGGTCAGGATGCGAATCCGAACCGGGGCCTTCGTTGTTTTCTAAGCCTCTTCGATCTTCCGTGCCCGTTACGTGCCCGATGCCGGTGGATCTTCTTTCTTGAGAGCGGCTTCGGCGAGCTTTCCCATGCCGTCGGCGATCATCTGACCCCGCCCGTTCTCGGTGTGCAGATAGATCAGCGCGGCCCGCGTGGTCAAGTGCCCCATCCGGTTCATCAGCTCCCGCAGGGTCGCACCCGACTGCGAGGCGAACGTGTTGCCCGTATGGCGAACAGACGCGACGGGGCAGCAAAGGTGGCTTCCAGACCTAATCGCAGGAGGAGTCCGGCGAACGGAGCGTCTCAGTAGTATTCGATGAGCCCTTCCTCCAGCGCCCACTTCCTGAAACCACCGGGACCGAAAGGAAGGAAATACTTACCCGCAAGCAGATCATCGGCAAGTGCCTCCACCATCGGTACAGTCAACTGCCCCGCTCGGATAGCACTGCAGAGCAGCGGGAGCGTGGCTGTCACCCGGATGCCCTGCTCTTCGGCGATGGTTCGGGGAACGCTATCGTCGAGCACTGTCTCGAAGCCGCGGGTCTTTCCTAGAGCTAGCACACCGCATTCGCCGCGATTCGACCCGTTGGCGACGAGTCGCTGTTCGTAGGCCGCAAACGCGACCAGGAAGTCCATGTCGGTGCTACGGTCAACACTGATCCAGCCTGCGTCGAGGACTTGATGCAAGGCGGGATAATCATGGGCCTGGTTCTTGAGCTCGCGTTCAACGCTCTCTGGGATGATGACCGGGCGTTCGCCAGCAAGGAATTTCAAGACGCCTAACCACCCATGTACAGCGAAGTGACGCAGGGGACCGGTGTCGAAAACCATGGCGTCCGATGACTGTGTCACGACACGAAATTCCAGATCTCGTCTTCCCGGCGTTTCCGGCGCGCAGGTAGGTCGTACTCAGTGAAGGTGCCTTGGAGTAGTTCAAGCGCGCGTGCCTGACTGATCCGTTCATCACGGAAGGTACGCAGGATCGCTTTTTGGTATGACAAAGGCAAGCTGGTTCCTTCAAGGTCGACTGGCACAGTCAACCCGAATTCCACGATATCGGCACGAGTGGTGGTGACACCGCGGACCAGTGCAGCGCCTTCCCTATCGACGAGATCCAATTCTTCCAGTCTCCTGGCAAGCGTTGCCATGTCGACCCGAAAATTGCTGGCAAGCAGCACAGCGGTATCGCGAAGTTCAGCCGACTTGTACTGAGTCCAAGCAGCCCGCATGCCAGGCTCGGGCAGCAGCAACGACCGCGCAAACCCATCCAAGCGTGCCTCAATACCACTACTCTGTCGGTCAGCGACACGCCAGTCGACGGTGTATTCATCAGCGATCAAGTAATGACCCAACTCATGGGCCGCTGCAAGACGGCGGCGCCCTACCTTGTTGTAGCTGTTCACCAGACTTACCCCACCCCGGCGGAGCAAGATCGTCCCAGCATCAGCCGTGTCCACTCCCAAATCAGCGGAAAAGACCAAGAGCCCCATCTTGGCGGCCTTACCAACCAGGTCGTATATAGGTTCCGTGTCAGTGAGGCCGAGATTGGTCCGCGTAGCGACCGCAAGAGCGTCGGCGTCCGACGAAGTTCGGGGGGGAGGGAACGACACAACGTCGTCTCCGGGGAGCGCGAGTTCGCTAGGAGTCAATTCAGCAACGAACTCAACGTTAGCGGCGATGTTTGCCAGAAGTCTGTCGATCTTCGAGTCAGCCGTGTCCAAGCCCTGAGCAGAGCGATGAGATACCAGCGCTGGGATAGGCTCCGAGAAGAACGAGGACATGCTCACACCGAGCGCCGCCGCGATATCTGACAGTTCAAGTGCGGTGACCTTGCGGGCACCACACTCGATCTTGTTCACTGCTGTTCGGTCAAGGCTCACAAGCTGACCAAGTTCGCCCTGCTTCAAGCCAGCCCGCTCACGCGCCTCCCTGACTCTGGCACCAAGCGTCTTCTCGTCTACCTCAGCCATGTGTACGATTTTCGCACACATGGAGACCGAAGGCACGCCCAAAACCCCGCGATCAGCCTGATTGGGCAGTGCGGTCTTGCTACCTCCTACCCTCACATCGACAATCCGGAGGTCGGCCCCGTTACCAACTAGCCTCGATCTTTCATGATCTTCGTGTGGTTGGCTGAGGCATCCGGCTGAGTGTTGATTTCGCTTCTTGGTCAGCGTGGTGGCCCGGCTGTCGCGCCGGGTGGGCGGGGTTCCACGAGCCCGCGGGTGTCCTTTCTTGGTCGGTGGAGCGGTTTGGCGCTGGTCAGGGCGGTGACGGCAAGCCTTGCAGGCGGCTGACGGCGGTGATGATCTGCGTGGCCCAAGGGCATCGGGCGGTAATGCGGAGCCGGAGCCGTCGGCCGCCGTGGACCAGGTGCCCGGCGATGGCGAACAGGCGTAATCGCAAGCGTTTGGGCTCCCAGCGGCGGGCGGGGCCCTCCGGGGCGAGCATCTGCATCCACGCGATGAGGTCGCAGGCCAGCGCGACGATCTCGCACCAGATGTGGTTTTGGGTGAAGTCGTGCAGGGGCAGGTTACGCAGGCCGGTGTCCTTGGCGGTGCGGATGCGGTCCTCGGCTCGGGCGCGGCGGCGATGGCGCAGTTCAAGGTCGGGAAGCTGGCCGCCGGTGGTGTTGGTGACGAAACAGGTGAAGCGGTGGCCGCCCGGGTCGGTGAAGCGCGGCCGCGCACCTGGATGGGGGCGCTCCCTGCGGACGATGACGCGCATTTTGCGGGGCCAGGAGGTGAGGTTGAGCATGGCGGTGATCTCGGCGACCCAGGCGCCTGGCCGTACCTGTCCCTCGGCGTCGTAGGCGGGGGTCCACGCTGTGGCGGGCAGGCGCAGGATCGCCGCTTCGAGGTCGTCGGTGATGGTGAAGCCGATGGAGTATTTCAACTACCGGCTCGGTCGGGTCAGCCAGGTGAGGAACTCATGAGTGCCGCCGCCTGAGTCGGTGCGGATCAGGACCTGGTGGCGTTGGGCCCGGGGTAGTTGGGCCAGGGCCAAGACGGTGGCGTTGATGTGGTCGGTGGCGGTGTTGGAGCCGGCGTTGCCCGCCCTGAGCACCAGGGCCAGGGGCTCACCGGCTCCGTTTGCGCCGTGGTCGGCGAAGGCGGTCATGGGGTGAAAACCGAAGGTTTTCTTCCAGGTCGGGGTGGCGTTTTCCTTGTCGGAGTGGGAGATGACGATGGTGGCGTCCAGATCGATGGGGATCAGCTGGCCATCGGCTCCGGGTGCGGCTGACTTGGCGAGGGTCCAGGCGTGTTCACGTGCGGTGGCGCGGGCGGTGCGGATCGCTTTGAGGGCTTTGGTGGTGTCGGTGGCGAGCCGGTCGATCAGCCGGGAGACGGTCGGGTCGGAGGTGATGGGGCCGAACAGTGCTGGCTGAGAGCGCAGGGTTGCGATGTCGGCCAGGCAGTCACCTCCCAGGGCGAGGCTGACGGCGAGATCAGCGATGATCTTGCCGGGGTCGTGGATCGCGCGGGCCGGTCGCCATCGCTGTAGTTGCTTCGACAGGGCATGGTTCAGGCCGGTGAGGCGCAGCGTTTCCAGCAACAGCAGTGCGCCGGATTGGGAGATGAGCCCGGAGGTGTCGGCGGACATGACGATCTTGGGTCGCGGCGCGATAGTCTTCACGTGAAAAGTGCCTCTTGAGCTGGTGTGGACGGGACCTTAGACAAGTCCGATCATCCCAGTTCAGAGGCACTTTTCTCATGTAAACGATCAAGGCTGTCGATATTCGCCATGAAAGCCCGAGGCTAGAGCGAACGGCCAGGTCAGAGCAGGTCTCGGCAGTGCCCTGCAGAGCCGCTGGCGTCTGCAGTCACCGTGGCGTCACGTGCGGGCGACCGCCTTGGTGGCTGCGGCCGTGAAAGCGAAGACCTCCCACTGTTGCTTGCCGTTGAACGATCGCTCGGAGCTCGGGCGGGGTAGGCCAGGGCGCGCTGCGGGTCGCGCCGCCTCATCAGATCAGGCGGTGTCGTTGGAGTAACTGCTCGACCGGCCGAACGCGCGGATGGTCCCCGATCCATGACCTCATGATCGACGGGGTTGCCCTGGTCTTGCCGTACTGGATTACCGCAGGTGAGCGGCGGGAAGACATTCCACCTCCCCTTTCGCGCGAAGGGGATCACATGACGGCGATCACGGACCGGAACCACGACGGGGCACAGCGAGACCGGCTCGCCGATGCACTGCTCCACACGGCGTCCCGCCTTGGCCACCGACGGCCCGACGCGATCATGGGCCGGACTGGAGCGCTCTAGCGGTTTCCGGCGAGCGAGCAACGAAAGGATCTGACATGTCCAACCACTTCACCGGCCTCAGCCTTGGGCCGCCACTCGGCGACCAGCGCCTCGACCTGTGCGACCTTTACGCCTTCGGGGCGCCCGGCGATCCGAGCAGAATCGTTCTCATCCTCAACGCCAATCCCAACGCAGACGCCCTGCACCCTGACGCCATATACCGCCTGAACATTGACAACGACGGCGATTACCTGGCCGACGTCGCCTTCAGCTGGGTCTTCGACCCGCCGGCGTCCGACGGCTCTCAGACCTACAGCGTCTTCATGGCAACTGGTGCGGAGGCCCGCAGGCCGGAGGCGGTCGGCACCAAGATCGTGTCGGACGCCGCCGTTTCCTTCGGCCCCCAGGCCAACGTGGTCGGCAGCGGCGGTTACGAGGTGGCTGCCGGGAGCCGCAGTGACGCCTTCTTCTTCGACTTCGACGGAATCAAGAATCTGTTCGACACCGGCGGCAACCGGAACTTCACCGCACCGCACCTGGGCGGGAGGTCCCCGTGGACCGGCGTCGACTCCAACAGCACGGCCAACGTCTTTTCCATGGCCGTCGAACTGCCGGCCGCGGAGCTGGCGCCCGACCCCGAGCTACGCATCTGGGGACGGTGCAGCGTCCTGCGCGACGGCGAACTCGTCCACGCCGACCGAGCCGGACACCCGTCAATGAGCAGCTTCTTCAACACCGACGACACGAAGGAGGAGTACAACGCCAGCGAACCGGTCGACGACCGGACCAGGTGGACAGACCAGTTCGTCCACCTGCTGGGCCACACCGGCGGTTACTCGCGTGAGGAGGCGATCACCGCGCTCGACCTGCACGGTCTCCTGCCGGATGTACTGCACTTCGACCCGTCCAAGCCTGCCGCGTACCCCAATGGCCGGACATTCGTGGAAGACGTCATCGACATCCGTGTCGCGTTCCTCACCAAGAACGAGGCCCCGCCCACCGGGCTGACGCCGCACACCGACGCCCTGGACCGGTTCCCTTACCTCGGCGCCCCGCACCCGGTGGCCGCCTCCTGACGTGCGACGTGCGCGCCGATCCGCCCGGCCTCGGCGGAGTCGCCGGCACCGTGGTTGACGATGATCGTGCCGGAGGGGGTGTTCGACGGGAGACGCCGCTCGTCGAGCAGGTTCCGGCTGCGGATGACCGTACCCGGTCCAGGGCCGTGTGGTCGACGCCTCTTCCGGCAGGAATGAAAAGGGTTCAGCAGAACGAACAGGAGAAAAGCCATGGGGCAGCTTGAGGACAGGACCGCCGTCGTCACCGGCGCCACCAGTGGCATCGGCCTGGCCTCTGCGCGCCGGTTCGCGGCCGAGGGTGCCTATGTGTTCATCACCGGCCGCCGCCAGGAGGCGCTCGATGCGGCGGTCACCGAGATCGGCGCGAACGTCACCGGTGTGTGCGGCGACGTTTCCGACCTCGCCGACCTCGACCGGCTCTACACGGCCGTCGCCGAACAGGGACGCCACATCGACGTGCTGTTCGCCAACGCCGGCGGTGGCGAATTCTCCAGTTTGGAGCAGGTCACCGAGCAGCATTTCAACGCGACCTTCGACACCAACGTCAAAGGGACGCTGTTCACGGTCCAGAAGGCACTGCCGCTGCTCAACGACGGCGCCTCGGTCATCCTCACCGGCTCCACCGCCGCCACCAAAGGCGAGGAGGCCTTCGGCGTCTATGCCGCCTCCAAGGCTGCCGTCCGCTCCTTCGCCCGCACCTGGGCCAATGAGCTCAGAGGTCGTGCGATCAGGGTGAACACCCTCGTGCTCGGCCCCATCGACACTCCCGGCATCACCGGCCTGGCCGCCGACCAGGGACAGGCCGAACAACTCAAGAGTCACCTCGCAAGCATCGTGCCCCTGGGCCGGATGGGCCGCCCGGAAGAGGCCGCGGCCACCGCCCTCTTCCTCGCCTCCGACCAGAGCAGCTTCGTCACCGGTATCGAGCTGTTCGCAGACGGTGGCCTCAACCAGATCTGACCACTCGCCCGACCCGCCGGTAGCCGCGTGGGGTGCTCGGCGTCCACAGGTCAACGACTTACCACGACAACGACAGGCCGCCCTGAGCGTCTTCGCTCGTGGCGACCGGCCCGAGCCCGTGCTTGACCGAGCCGACGACAGACCGTCCAGGCAGGGACAGCAGGGACAGCAGGGACAGCAGGGGGAATCACACCTCGTCCACCCGCACACCTGCTTTCCCAGCTCAGCCCGCCAACACCAGCGGCCGATCCCCAAGCTGACAGCGCGGGTTCGATTCCCGTCACCCGCTCCACGCTTCAAGGCCCAGATCAAGAACAGATCCCCTACCCGGACTTTGATCGTTTCCGCGGGTCTCCTTCACCCCGGACCACCCACCGCGCAGGACAATCCTGACTCATCCGCGAGAGGGGGACCACGGGGGCAGCGAGGCGTGACCTGGCAGGGAGGCATCCGGGGTCGGCGAGGGCGGTGAAATATCCGGCGGTGGCACAGCCGGGTACTGGTTTACCCCATACGGCACCGGCAGCCCACTCGACGCGTCCAGCATGATCCGGTCGCCGAGTGGCTTGGCCAGTGTGACCTCGGTGGCCCCGATCAATCCCACAGCAGTGCAGACACCGGCGGCCGTCTCGATATCGAGGTCGACCACCACCAGGTCGTCCGCCTCGAAGCTTCGCACGTCGTGCAGTTCGTCACAGCCACCAGACATGTATTCGAGCCGGACGGTCGTTCCTTCGCCTGGCCGGTAGCCGTTGACCTCGGCCCCTCCGAGGGCGGGTGGAGGGCTGGAGCGTGCCGTGGGAGCAATCGCAACCCGGCTGAACGTGCCTGGTACGTCCCGCACGCTGAACTGCCACGCCGGGACGACGGCCGGACCCCGGCTGGTCTGGATCTGGACCTCGCCCAGGCGCGCCCCGATGACCGTGAGCAGCCCGCACTCGCCCGGAGCGCACTTCTGGTGCGGGTTGGGCATGCTCATCTGCTCGTACGCCGCCGTAGCCCGCAGCAGCGGCGATGTCATCGTCGTCCCGTCAAGCCACCGGATCTCACCGTGGGAAGGAGCACTGTCTGGCAGATCCGCGTGAAGTTCCCATTTCCCGGCGACGAAGGCCAACTTGCTGCGACCGGTGAACTGAACATCCTTGCCCAGCACCGTGAGCTCCTGCTGGGGGACGAACCCGCGTACCCATTCCTCGGACAGCCCTGTCGCCCGCCACCGCTCCGCGACCGCGCGCATATCAACGACCGGTGAACCCGGGACAACCAGGGCGCCCCCCTGGCCGCATCCGGCCAGCACGATCGCGCCGACCACCGGCGTGAACCATGAAGCCCTCACGCCTTCTACGACGCACCCCGCCTCCAATTGGTTCATCGTTGCCGTACGGGAGCGGGAAGAGGGGCGACCACGTTCGATCGCGACCGGCCCTACGCTCATGTCAGCGCTCATATGAGCCGTTGTCCATGTAATTCTCAAGCTCACGGCGCGGGTTCGATTCCCGTCACCCGCTCCACGTTCCGAGCGCTGCAGGCTCGCGTATCGGATCAGGCGCACCACCCCCTGAGCCTCTGGCGCGTGTACCGCTGATCAGGATCTCCGAACTCCATGCCGTTCTCGTCGAGAGCGTTGTAGATCGTCAGGCGGCCATGAGAGAAGAGGAAACCGACAGCCACCGCCCCCTGCGCCATGTCGTCACCTGTCCACTCGAGAAGCTCCACGGCTCGCACTCTCCGCCCCCGCAAGCTCACCAGCTCGTCAGGTTCGTCCCCTCGCCACGTCAGCCGGAGCCCTTCCCCCGCCCAATCCAGCGGCTGAGCCGGATCGACCGTGTTCCACGTGATCGAAATCTCGTCGAACTTCTGGTGGACGATCTCGACCTGCTCACCCTCGAAGTCCAGCAGGACCAGGCCGTCGGGGAACCAGGCATCCTCGTCGAGGTCCCACACCAGCAGGGCTCGGGTCAGCCTCCGCCCTTCCAGCATGGCCAGTCTCCCCCCATGAGCGGCGGCAACCACCGAACTCCCGCTCAACCATGCGGGCCTGTATCCACTGATCCCGAAGTCGAACATCTGGCGATCATGCCAGGAGTCGATGCCGGGAGGCCAAGCCCTTACGAGCAAGCCGCGGCACCGACAGGGGGCGCCGGCACCCGCGCCAGACGCCTGCCCTGGACGCAGCGGTTTCCATCCTTGGATTCAGTCTTTCGGACCGGTGGTGCGGTGCCGCCACACGGAATTCACCGTGCGGTTACCGTGACCTACGGCTCAAATGGACTTCACCCACGACCGAGCTTCGTCGGCGGGCATCGCGAGTTCGTTCTGAACGAGAAGCACGGCTTCCTCTTCATTACCCCGGACCTTGAGCTGGCGCACACGGCCGACAATGTCCATAGCTCTCACCGGATCCGTATATTTAAGTACACGGCGTTGACGAATGCCTTTGACCATCAATACTACAAAAAATATGAAGAGGCAAACAAAAAGCGTGACGAAGAGTCCGACGAAAATGAAGGGGAGCACGAAGTCGGGCATCTGAGGATCGTAGCGCGGTGGCTGACGTAGGGGCCGATCATCCCGCCTGTCATCGGCCCGGCCAAGCCAGAAAGAATCCGGGGAAGACAAATCACGCCTCCCGGAGGAGGACCAGGTGACAGGCTGCCCCTCGGGCCGTTGGCGGGCCGTCGACCAGGGTTACGAGGGGAGAACCACGGTCACTCACGACCGTCCGAACGCCCAGCTCGGCCGCTCCGCAAGGCGTGATCGATGCACTTCCCGGGCTGACGGCACGGGTTCGGCTCCCGTCACCCGCTCCACGCTTCAGGTCCCGGGCCACGGGTGGTTCCCGAACCTGGAGGTTCCCGCGTACTCGGCGAATCCGTCGTCCATCCATCGTCTCCGTTTCGTTGTCCCCGGCGATGACTACCGTCCGGGAGGCACCTTCGGATGACAGGTGTCACGCACCACGATGCGACGGGAAGGTCCGGGCGGGAGAGGCGTGCGCACGCGTGGCGTATCCCTTTGCCGGCCTCACACACCGATGGGATGCTCTGCCCATGAGCGAACCAGAGGATCCCGCCGCACGTCAGGGGAAGGAAACCGGCGGTGCGCAACCGGTGGACGGGTGGGGGAACGCCGCTCTCGTCCTGAGCGCGGCGATTCCCGTCTTCGGCTTCGTCATCGAGGAAGAGCTCACCACCAACGCCCTCCTTGGAGCGCTCATCTTCGCGACCGTCGGAATTGGACTGCGTATCGAGGCAGCGATCAAAAGTCGTGGGTGACGTGCCACTCGTGTGCCGGTACGGCCGGGGAACAAGGGGCTCGCGAATGGGTGGAGAACGTCTTCCGCCTGCACCGCAGCGCTTCGGGAAACCGTGTACCGAAATCTTCCACACCGATTGCCGGGCCATGAAAACACCATGAAAACGATCACGGGCAGCGATCCGCCTGACCAGGCCGGCTTGGTCGGACCGGCGCTGCGGGCTTGACACGGTCCGCGCGCCAGGTGATCGTCAGGGCCCGGCCTCCCCGGGTCGCTCGCGAACCGCCCCTCACGGCAGGGAGACCCATGCCCGTACGGAAAGCCCCCCTCGCCTCGCCGGCGGCGCTCGCCGTCGCCGGCGGCACGAACGCGGTCCCGGCCGGCCCGGCACGCGGGCGGCGCCGGTCCGGACGCCTCGTCCGTGCCGTGACGGCCGCCGCGCTCGCACCGGTCGCCGCCGCGGCCCTGGCCGCCCCCGCGGTCGCCGCACCCGGCACCGCCACCGGGGGCAAGGGGCTGCGGTGGGAGGCGTGCGCCGGGGTGAGCACGCCGGACCTGCGATGCGCACGGGTCACCGTCCCCCTCGACCACCGCCGCCCGCGCGGCCGCACCATCTCCGTCGTCGTCTCCCGGCTGCCCGCCACCGACCCGGCGCGGCGCCGGGGCGTTCTGCTCACCACCGGCGGCGGACCCGGCGGGCCGGGCGTCCCGCTGCCGGTGAGCCTCGCCCCGGCGCTGTCCGCCGAGGTCCGCGCCCGGTATGACCTGATCGGGTTTGACATGCGATTCGTCGAGCGCAGCACGCCCATCGGCTGCGGGCAGCCCGAGGAGGAGCCCGGCGGGTTCTGGGTACGTCCTGCGGCCCCCGGACGCTTCCTCGCCGAGGCCGCCGAGGCCCGGCGGTACGCCGAGGACTGCGTACGGGCCTCCGGCTGGGCCCTGCCGCACGCCACCACCGCGAACGCCGCCCGCGACATGGACCTCATCCGCGCGGCCCTCGGCGAGGAGAAGATCTCCTACCTGGGCGGCTCGTACGCGGGACTGCTCGGCACCGTCTACGGCACGCTGTTCCCGCACCGCGTGGACCGGTTCGTCCTGGACAGCCCGGTGAACGCCGACACGATCTGGCGGCCCTACGAGATGGGCCGCACCCCCGCGTTCGAGAAGGGAACGGTGGCCCTCGCCGCCTGGGCCGCCGGGCGGCACTCCGAATACGGTCTGGGGGAGACCACCGCACAGGTGCACGCCACACTCACCGGGATCCTCGACCGGGCCACCCGAGCGCCCATCGTCATCGGCGGTCACGCCTGGACCGTCGGCGAGCTGGGCTCCCTGCTGGTGGCCGGGATCTACGACGAGCGCGCCTTCGGCGTCGTCGCCGCCGCCTTCGCCGCCGTCGCGGCCGGACGGGAGCCGTCCCTGCCGTTCCCCGTCCGCCCTCCGCGGCCCGAGGGCGTGCCCGGCGTGCCCGCCGGCCACTACACCGCCACCAACATCGCCTACCGCTGCGCCGACGCCCCATGGCCGCGCGACCCGCGCGTCTACCTGCGCGACATCGCCTCCCAGCGGGACCGCCACCCGCTGTTCGGCCCGGTCAACGCCAACATCAACCCCTGCGCGTTCTGGCCGCCCGCCAAGGACGAAACGGTGCGGCTCGACGGCAGCCGCGCGCCGGCCGCCCTGGTCGTCGCGGCCCTGCGGGACGTGGCGGTGCCGGCGTCCGTGAGCGGGGCCGTGGCCGCGCGCATCCGCGGGTCACGCCTGGTCACGATCGACGCCCACACCCACGCCCCGTTCCCGCATTACGGGAACGCCTGCCTCGACGCCACGGTCACCCGCTACCTCACCACCGGCGAACTGCCGGCCACCGACACCGCCTGCTGACCCCGCCGGCCGACACCGTCTGCCGACACCGCCTGCCGACACCGCCGGCCGTCACGTCGACGCAGGGGCCGGGCGTTCACGGTCCGGGGGTGCGATCCGCACGGTCGATCGGTGACATGACGGGGGTGGGGGTTGCGCGCCCCCGCCCGCACCCTTGGATCCATGGACACCGAAACGGACATCACCGCGGCCGACACGTCGCGCCCCCCGGGCACCCGCCCCTCCCCCCGGCCCTCCGGCCGCCGGTACTTCGCGTGGCACTTCGCCGAGATGGTGATCGCCATGATCGTCGGGATGTTGCTGTTCGGCCAGGTGTGGGAGGCCGTCTCCCCGCTGCTCGGCTGGTCGGACGCGCTCGCGCGCGCCGACCTCGCCGCCATGGTGATGGCCACCGACATGACCCTGGGCATGACGATCTGGATGCGCGTCCGCGGCCACGACTGGCCGGGCATCGCCGAGATGGGCGCGGCGATGTTCGTCCCGTACCTCGTGCTGCTCGTCCCCTTCTGGACCGGGGCGCTGTCGGGCGACGGCCTCATGGCCGGCGGGCACCTGCTGATGCTTCCCGCCATGCTCGTCGCGATGCTGCTCCGCCGAGAGGAGTACGGCCGGCCGCACCGCCAGCCCGCCCGGCCTGAGCCGCCGGCCGACGCCGGTCGACGCCGGCGGATCACGGCATGGCTGGTGCACCGGTGGCCGTCGTGGCTGGCCCTGGTGATCACCATCGACAGCTGGGGCTCGTCCTCCGCTCCCCCGCCGTGGATGCTCGTGATCCTCGCCGGCGCCTACCTGGCCATCGGCGCGGCCCGGAAGCACCTGCGGGAGCCGGGCGTGCTCGCGCTCCAGCTGGGGGTGTTCGCCGTCTACGTGGCGCTGGCCGCGGTGGCGACGGCGGTGGGCGGAAACCTCTCCCTCTACCTGGTGGCCGCCGGCTGGCTCGCCCACGCGGGGTGGGACATCATCCACCACCGTGCCGACAGGGTCGTCCCGCGAGCGTACGCCGAGGCCTGCATCGTCATCGACACGGTCATCGGCGTGACCATCCTCCTCATGCTGTGGTGAGGTCCGCCGCACCGGCACAGGGAGGAACCATGCGACGAATTACAATCACCGGTGTGTTCCGGCAGCGGCTGCGATGGGTCAGGGTGGCGACCCTGGGCTCGCTGGCCACCGCCGTGCTCATGACTTTGGCCATGCCGGGTTTCGGCCTCGGCGTGGAGACCGATCCGCTGCGGATCGCGCTCGGCGCCACGGGCATCCTCGTCTTCGCCGCGGCGCAGGCCGCGGTCCTGTACGCGGCGGTCACGCCGTCGCTGTCGCAGGCCGTTCACCGCCGGCTGCTGGCGGGGTTCGCGACGGCGGCGGCCCTGTCGGTCCCGCTTACCGCCCCGCTGGGGGGTGGCGACTGGAAGACGTGGGCGTGGGTGGGCGCCTCGATCGTCGGCACCGCGCCCCTTCTCGGCGGGCGGGCCACGGCGGTCGCGGTCATGGCCGCGGCCGTCGCCGTCTCCGGCGTCGTGGGCTGGTGGAGCGGCGGGCCCCTCGTCGAGTACCTGGTGACGACCGTCGGCTTCGGGGTGATGACCATCGGCGTCACCGGTCTGCACGCCTGGCTGTGGAACCTCCTGATCGCCGCCCAGGAGGAGAACTCCGCGCAGGGGCGGCTGGCCGCCGCCCGGGAACGGCTGCGGTTCGGGCGCGACGTGCACGACCTGCTCGGCCACACCCTCTCGGTGATCGCCCTGAAGGCCGAACTGGCCGAGAGGCTCGTCTCCGTCGACGCCGCCCGTGCCGAGCAGGAGGCCGCGGCCGTGCGCCTGCTGGCCGCCTCCGCGCTCGCCGACCTCCGCAAGGCGGTCCACGGGTACCGCACGGTCGATCTCCGCGGTGAGCTCGACGAGGTCTCGCGGGTCCTCCGTTCCTCGGGGATACGGTGCACGGTCACCGACCGGACCGGCGAACTGCCGGTCGACGTCGCCGCCCCGCTCAGCATGGTCCTGCGTGAGGCCGGCACCAACGTCCTCAGGCACAGCACGGCGAGCTGGTGCTCCATAGAGCTGTCCCGCCACGACGACGAGGTACGGATGACCGTGACCAACGACGGCGCCGCCGCCGTGCGGCCCGACCGCCACAGCTCCGGGCTGCGCGGCCTGCGGGAGCGCCTCGCCGAGACGGGCGGCACGCTGGACGTCCGCGCCGACGGCGGGTTGTTCGTCCTGGAGTCGGCCATGCCGGTGCCCTCGTGATCAGGGTGCTCCTCGCCGACGACGAGGAACTGATCAGGACGGCCCTGGCCGCGCTGGTGTCCCTCGAGGTCGACCTGGAGGTGGTGGCCCAGGCCGGCGACGGCCGCGCGGCCGTGGAGGAGGCGCTGACCCACCGCCCCGACGTCGCCGTGGTCGACCTGCAGATGCCCCGGCTGGACGGCGTCGGCGTCGCCGCCGAGATCTCCAGGGCGCTGCCCGCCTGCGCGGTGATCATCCTCACCGGGTACGGCAAGCCCTCGATGCTGAAGCGCGCGCTGGACGCCGGGGCCAAGGGCTTCCTGCCCAAGGGCTCGCCCGGCGGACAGCTCGCCGACGTGATCAGACGGGTCCACCGGGGGAGCCGGTACGTGGACCCGGCGATGGCCGCCGACGCGCTGACCGCGCCCCCGTGCCCGTTGACCCCGCGGGAGCTGGAGGTGCTGCGGCTCGCGGAGCTCGACACCCCGGTCGCGGTGATCGCCCGGCGCACCCACCTGTCCCCCGGAACGGTCCGCAACCACCTGAGCGCCATCGTGGCCAAGCTCGGCGCCACCGGCCGCGCCGACGCCGCCCGCATCGCCGTCGACAACGGCTGGCTCCCCTGACGGCCTCGTCGCCCGTCACACGCGCACGACCCCGCTCAGCCTCACGAGCCGCGGCTTGGGGTGGCAGGACATCGATGGATTCCCGACCCGGGCCTTCGGGGTGCCGGGAAGGCCACCCCCGCCGGGAGGTGGCCTTCCGCGGGAAGGGGCGGCGGTCAGGCCCGGGCGGTCACCAGGGTCACCGCGGTCTCCGAGTGGACGCCGGTCTCGTCCGTGCGGTGCGCCAGGTTCGCCCGTACGGCGGCCGTGAGGTCGGCGCGGCGCGAACCGATGTACGGGCCGACCGCGGAGAAGTCGAACAGGCAGCAGATCGCGTCGGGTCCGCCGGGAACGGTGACCGGCAGCGTCCACTCGAGGAGTTCGACGTCGACGAAACCGGCCTCCTTCGCCAGCGTGGCGACCTCGATCCCGGACAAGGACCACGGTTCCTCGAAGAGCTCCGCCTCGCCGGGGCCGAGGACGGTGGCGACGGCGTCGTGCAGGGCGCGGAAGAGCGGATTGCGGTGCAGCGGCTGCCAGGTGGCGACGGCGATCCGCGCGCCGGGGCGGGCGGCCCGCCGCATCTCGGCCAGCGCCGCGCCGCGATCGGGGACGAACTGCAGGACCTGCTGCATGGTGATCAGATCGAACGCCTGGTCGGAGACGTGCAGCGGGGTGGCGCCGCACTCCACGTACTGGACGGGGGCGCCGTCGACGGCGGGTGATTCGGCGGCGAGGGCGAGCATGGCGGGGTTGAGGTCGGTGCCGACCACGGTGCCGGTGGGGCCGACCGCCTTGGCCAGCACCCGGGCGACGGTGCCGGGGCCGGTGCCGATGTCGAGCGCCTTGGTGCCGGGGGCCGGCGCCAGCGCCTCGACCAGGTGCTCCGCCCACGGCTGGAAGATCGACGGGAGCAGGACGTCCTTGTACGGCCGTACCCGGCCGACGTCGAAGGAGGTGTCCGCGGTCACGGCGGTCCTGGACCGCGTGGCCGTCTCCAGGGTCTCGGCCAGGACGTCGACCTCGTCGGGGGAGTTGTACAGGTAGAACGAGGCCCGGATCGCGGCGGGGACGCCGAACCGGCTGCACGCGAGCTGCGCGCAGTGGTTGCCGGACCGGACGGCGATGCCCGCCTCGTCCAGGATCGCGCGCATGCGCTGCAGCGGGATGCCGTCCACCACGAACGACAGCAGCGGCAGCCGGTTCGCGGTGTCGGTCGGGCCGATGAAGCGGATGCCGGGCACGTCGCCGAACCGGTCCAGGGCGTACTCGATCAGGGCCTGGTCGTGGGCGGCGATCGCGTCCATGCCGATCCCGCTCAGGAAGTCGCAGGCGGCACCGAGGCCGACGGCCTGCGCGACCGGGGGTGTGCCGGCCTCGAACTTGAGCGGGGGCGCGGCGTAGTACATGGCGTCCACCGAGACGTTCTCGATCATCTCGCCGCCGCCGAGGAAGGGCGGGAGCGCCTCGAGGAGTTCGTACCTGCCCCACAGGGCGCCGATTCCGGTGGGGCCGCACATCTTGTGGCCGGAGAACGTGACGAAGTCGGCTCCCAGCGCGGTGACGTCGATGCCGAGGTGCGGGACCGACTGGGCCGCGTCGACGACCGTCAGGGCGCCGACCTCGCGCGCGCGGGCGGCGATCGTCGCGACCGGGTTCACCGTGCCCAGGATGTTCGAGGCGTGCACGACCGCGACGACCTTGGTCCGCTCGTTGATCTTCTCGTTCAGGTCGGAGAGGTCCAGGCGGCCGTCGTCGGTGATGCCGAGGTACCTGACCTTCGCCCCCACCCGCTCGGCCAGCAGCCGCCAGGGGACCAGGTTGGAGTGGTGCTCCATCTCGGTCAGGACGATCTCGTCGCCGGGGCCGACGCGGAGCCGCCCGTCCGCCCAGACGAACGCGTTGGCCAGCAGGTTGACGGCCTCGGTCGCGTTCTTGGTGAACACGATCTCCTCGGCTCGCGGTGCGCGCACGAACGTGGCGATCGTGTTGCGCGCCCCTTCGTACAGCTCGGTCGCCTGTACGGCCAGCCGGTACACGCCCCGGTGCACGTTCGCGTTGGTGCGGATGTAGTAGTGGTTCAACGCGTCCAGGACGACGGCGGGTTTCTGCGTGGTGGCGGCGCTGTCGAGGTATACGGGTGGGCGGGAACCGTCAGGGGCGGTTTCGAAGAACGGGAATTCCTTCCGAATCGACTCGACGTCGATCGCCATCGTGGTCTCCTCCTGCCGAATGGTGTAGCGGCAGTGTCGGCGGAGCCCGGCAGGCTGGATCCAACTGGAGTTGCGTCATGGTGAACCCTCCAGAATAACCTATATTTCAGGTGGGTAGGGTGGCAAGAAATCACCGTCATTTTTGGCCACCGAGGGCTTTGAATTCCTCACCTAATGTGGCGGCATGGCCGGCGATTTCTTGGTTGACGGCGCGCGCATCATGGCCAGGCGCCGTTCACGCGGCCTTACCCGGAGAATTCTGGCCGACCTGGTCGGCTGCAGCGAGGAATGGCTCCGCCTGGTCGAGAACGGGGTGAGACCCCTGGATCGGCTGTCGACCATCATGCGGATCGCCGAGGTGCTCCGCGTCGAGGATCTCTCCGAGTTCGTCGGCGGCCGGACGAAGCTCCCGCTCGCCTGTGACCACGGCGAATCCGACGAGGTCGGGAACGCGCTGCTGCTGCCCGGCCGTTTCACCGGCGAGGCGGCCGAGAGCGTGCCACGGGTGCGGCACCACGTGATGACGGCGTGGGAGGTCTGGCAGCGCTCGCCCCAGCGCTACACCGAGACGCGCCGCCGCCTGCCGCCGCTGCTGTCGATGGCCGACCTGTCGGTCAGGGTCGCCACCGGCGCGGACCGGGAAGCCGGTACGGCCGTCCTCACCCAGGTGTACCGGCTGTTCACGGCGCTGCTGCGAAGCCGCGGCCGGCACGCGCTGGCCCTGGTCGCCGCCGACCGCGCGGTGGCCGCCTCGGCGGGCTCGCCGATCACCCGGGCCGAGATGGCGGGCGTGCTCGTCTCGCTCGGCCGGTACGCCGACGCGCGCTGGCTGTGCCTGGCGGTGATCGACGACCGGCCCGAGTCACCGGAGGTCACCGGGCTCTGCTACCTGACGGCCGCGCTCGCCGCCGCCGAGGAGAGCGACGTGCTGCGGGTCGAGGAACTGCTGAACCACGCCCGCAAGGTCGGTGACCGGCTGGGCCCGGAGTTCGCGCTGGAGGTGGACCTGCACCGGGTGGCGGTCGCGGTCCGGATGGGCCGGTACGCGCAGGCGATCCGCCTCGCGGCGGGCGTCGACACCGACCGGCTGCCCGACAAGGACCGCCGGGCGCGGCACCTGCTGGCCGTGGCCGGCGCGCACGCGATGGACGGCGACTCGAGCGCGGCCATGACGCTGCTGTGGCGGATCGTCGAGGACTGCCCGGAGGAGCTGCGGCTCAACGCGGACGCCGAACCTGTGCTGGCCCGGCTGCGAGCGATGGACTGCGAGTCGACCCGGGGGGAACTGCGGGAGATGACCCGGATCACCGCTTGACTCATCGGCGCCCGTCCCACGCTCAAATGCCCAGGTCAGGATGCGGGTCCCGGCTCAGGATCCCGCGTCCCGCGGGCGGGTCGCGGCCTGGGGGCCGGTCGGCGGGGCGACGACCAGCTCGGTGTCCGGGTCGTGGCCGATCCACGGAGGACCGGCGACGATCACGGTGGCTCGGGCCCACGGCTGTTCCCGCAGCAGGAACGGCAGTTCCTCCAGCAGCCAGTTCGCCACGTGCTCCGACTGCTCGGGGGAGTCACCGTCGCGGACGACCAGCAGGCGCTCCTGCTCGTCGAGGTCGCCCTGCATCCACACCGAGGCGTCCAGCCACGGGGCGAGCTCTTCGCGGATGATGCCGGTGCCCTCGACCCAGACGACGTCGGCACCGGCGGGAACGGTGATCGATCCGGGCCGGTCGTGGGTGATCCAGGCATCGGGGCGGAAGTCCACCGCCTCACCCCGGTGCAGAGGTCGCAGGACGTTCTCGACGAGCACGGCGCCCCAGTCGAAGCAGGCGTGGTTCCAGGCGATGTCGTCGGTGTGCACGACGGCGGAGCCGGGCACCACCTTGCGTAGCCGCTCGGCCAGGGTCGTCTTGCCGGCACCGCCGCGGCCGTCGATCGCGATCACCCGCGGGCGTCCGACGACGTCGGGGGACGCGTCGCGCAGCCGCCGGACGGCGTCGAGCACGCTCACCACCCGCCAGCCGACGGCCTCGGGCTCGCCTGGATGTAGACGCATCGAAATCTGTCTCCAAAGGTGAGGACACGGGTCCGGCCTACCCGGACGGGTCGTCGGTCATCGGCCGCCCGGCCCTGTCGGCGTGATCGGCGTGGTCGGCGTGGTCGGCGAACCGGCAGCGGCGTTCAGGCGGCGGTTCACCCGGCACGAGGGGTTCGGTGTCCGTGGGCGGTCGCACCCGGCGATCCGGCGGAGCGGCCGTGCCGAGCGCCGGCAGGGCCACCAACGCCATGATCAGCAACAAGGACATGCCCCTCGTCTTCGTGCGCCGTCGCTCCCGACCGCTCGCCACCATGACCGGCGAGGTCAGCAGCATGAAGCATCTCGATCACGAACGGAAGGGCCCCGGTGTCACCGGTCCGGCGTCTCCTGGCGGTCGATGTGGTCGCGGAACCAGTCGAGCGCGAAGCGGTGTGAGGCGATGCCGTAGGCGAGCGTCGCGCGCTGGTGGACGGCGAGGTCGCGGTGCTCGGCGGAGACGTCCAGGGTGTCGAGGTGCGCGTCGAGGGCCGAGAGCGCGGCGAGGTCGGCCTCGATGCGCGCCGTGACGCGGCGGAGCACCGGCACGCGTTCGGCGGGCTCCAGCAGGCCGAGGAAGTAGAGCCTGGACAGCGCCGCGGTCTCCAGATCGGGCCCGGTCAGGTCCCCCGTCATCCACGCGCGGAACTCCTGGCGACCGGCGTCGGTCAGGCGGTACACCTTCCGTCCCCGGCCTCCGGCCTCGACGCTGGCGACCTCGATGAGTCCCCGCGCGAGCAGGGTGTCCAGCGCGCGCTTGATGCTGCCGGAGCTGGCGCTGTAGAAGAGCGCGACGCCGGCCTCGAATCCCTTGATGAGGTCGTAGAAGGTCTGCGGGGCGATCAGGAGCAGACCGAGGATCACATGGGCCATTCGTCGAGTTTATTGACTCTCATAGACATGTCTAGTAGACACGTCATCGAACCCCGGGATGACGGGGCTCACGGCCACGACGGCCGTCGCGGACGCCGGTCGGCCGCCTCGGTGGGCGGAGGACACGGCGCCCGGGGTCACGCCCAGGGAACGGAGACAGGGAACATTCACATGACATCGCCGCTCGCCACGATCCCCGCCCATGACAATCACGTTCCCGGCGACGTCGGCGCGCGGCTGACGGGCCTGTTGGAGAGCCTCGTCACGCGACACGGCGCGCACCACGCCAACGTCGCCGTCAGGAGCGGCGACGGAAGGCTGCGCTGGTCCGCCGCCTCCGGTCCCGGCGGTCACGCGCCGCGTCCCGAGACCCCGTTCTTCGTCGCGAGCGTCACCAAGCGTTTCATCGTCACGCTGGTGCTGCAGGCCCACGAGCGCGGCGAGCTCGATCTGGCCGCGCCGATCGACGGCTATCTGCCGGCGGAGACGGTCGGCGGGCTCCATGTCCTCGGGGGGGTCGACCGGACGTCCGCGATCACGGTACGCCACCTCGCGAGTCACACGTCCGGACTGCCCGACCACTTCGAGAAGCGCGGTGAGGGCCCCAGCCTGTACGAGTGCCTCGCCGCCGGTCAGGATGTGGCCTGGACCTTCGAGGACACGATGCGGATCACGCGCGAGCAGCGCCCGCACTTCGCGCCGCAGGACCTCACGGCCGCCCGGCAGAAGGCCCGCTACTCCGACACCGGCTTCCAGTTGCTCATCCGCATCGTGGAGACGGTGACCGGCCGGTCGTTCGCCGAGCTGCTGACCGAACGGATCCTCGGCCCGCTCGGCCTCACGCACACCTGGCTGCCGGGACGCCTCCCGCCGGATCCGGCGACCGCGGAGCCCTCACCGCTTCACGCGAAGCGGCGCCGCGTGGAGCTGACCTCGATGATCGAGTCCTCCAACGACCTGTTCAGCACCACCGGCGATCTCCTCACCTTCCAGCGGGCGCTGCTCGGCGGCGAGCTCTTCGACGACCCCCGCTCGCTGGAACCGCTCACCGAGCGGCGCAACCGGCTGCGCAACATCCCCGTCCTCCGGTACGGACTGGGCACCATGTTCTTCACGCTCGGCCGGCTCATGTCGGCGGGCCGCCGCCCCGTCACGCTCGTCGGCCATTCGGGAGTCACCGGGACCTGGCTCTTCCACTGCCCGGAGCTCGACCTGCACCTGGCCGGCACCGTCGACCAGACCGGGGGGCAGGCCGTCCCCTTCCGCTTCATGGCGCGCTGCCTGCACCTCTGGCGGACGTGAGGGCGGAAGGCCGGACAGGGGCCACCGGCGCGTTTCACGCCACCTGGGCCCGCTCGAAAACCGATCGACTCGCCCCGGGCGGAACTGTCAGGGTGTTCCCGTGTTCGAGGCGGGCGAGGTGCTACGGGTGTCGGCGCTGCTCCGCGACGCGGGCTGCGAGGTCTGGATCGGCGGTGGATGGGGCATCGACGCCCTGGTCGGCAGGATCACCCGGGAACATCGTGACCTCGACCTGCTGCATCGCGTCGAACAGGAACCCCTGCTGATCGGGACGCTGGAGGCGGCCGGGTTCGTCGAACGGCCCGGCGTCTCGCCCGGGCGGCCGGCTCGCTTCGTCATGACCGATCGCGACGGCCATGATCTGGATCTTCACCCGCTGCTGTTCGCTCCGGACGGCTCCGCCGTCCAGCGGATCGACACCGACGGCGGCACCCTGTCCTACCCCGCGGACTGCTTCGTCACAGGCGTGATCGACGGCGTGCGGGTGCCCTGCCTGTCGGCCGGCCGGCAGGTTCACTTCCATCAGGGATACGAACCCGGCGACCAGGACCGTCACGACATGGCCCTGCTCCGCGACGCGTTCGGGATCACCACCCACTTCTGATCATCCGGCCGGGTGGGGCGGCGTGATCCGGTCTCGTCCGGACCGGTCGGCGCGACCCGGTGCCGGCCGGGCGGATCGTGTCGATCAGGGGTTTCGCGGGACCACGTGGAGCATGGGGATCGCGTGGTTCACTCCTTGATCTGGCGGACGATGGAGGGGTCGGTGATGGCGGTGTCGTCGGCCAGCAGGAAGGCCTTGCTGAGGATGAGCGCCAACCGGCCGTCCTCCTCGAACGGGAGGAACAGCCCGGTGCGGGGGCTGCGCCCGGCGACGACGCACAGGTAGGCGTCGTTGGGTTCCATCAGGATGTTCGCCGACCCGAGATGAATTCTGTAGGTGCGCAGGTCGCCCCGGACCACCAGGAAGCGGTCGGTCATGGTGCACCGGCCGGCGATGGACGTACGGGCGATCAGCCGGGAGAGCGCGTCGCGGCGTACCTCGGCGGAGGACGTCAGCGCGGCGAACGCCCCGGTCCGCCAGTAGTCCCGCATCCGGTCCGGCCCCTGGTCGGCCCACCGGGGGTCGGTCATGATCGAGGTGAGGGCCACGAAGAGGTCGACGTCCCGCATGGCCTCGCTGAAGACCAGCGCCGGGACCTCTCTCAACGGCGCCTGGCGCCAGACGCCTCCGTCCAGCCTGTGGAAGTGGACCTGGTCGGTGAGCGCGTAGCCCTCCTCGTACAGACCGTGGCTCAGTGTCGCCCGCCACCGCCCGCTCGCCAGCACCCGCCGGGCCTCTCCGTCGTTGTGCGCGCCGTCCCAGAAGCCCAGGTAGTGGGACTTCCAGCCGCGGTCCTTGAACAGCGCGCGCAGCTTGCGGTAGTCCACCACGTGCCCGGCGAACCGGTTGGAGTAGGTCCCGGTCGTCTCCTCGGCGGGGGTCAGCAGGTAGACCTCGCGGAACGCCTGCTTGTACGGCTGGCGCAGTTCCCCGCCCTCCACCGTCTCCCGCCAGGCGCGCACCTCGTCCACGGACGCGCGCGCCGGGTGCCACAGCCGCACCGGCACGTCCGGCACGCTCAACCCCAGCTCGGCCCGCCACACCCCGGGCGCGACCTCGAACTCCCAGATCAGCCGGTCGGTGATCGCGTGACCTTCGAGCTGCCGGTACGGCGGGGGCGGGTCGGCGGTGTATCCGGCCTCCAGCGCCCTGACCAGGGTGGTCTGCTGCTGCGCGGTCCGCTTGGCCAGCTCGCGCAGCCGTTTGACCTCCTCGGGGTGGTCCCGCCTGACCGCGGCGGGGACCGACCTCAGCTTCCTGTCCCCGTGCCACCAGGACAGTTCCACACCGCCGTCGGTGGTGATCACCGCGGTGTGGTCGCCGACGGCCTGCCGGACCCGCCCGTCGGGCAGCCGGAACGCCACCTCCAGCCGGTCGGCCAGGGCGGGCTCGATGCGCTTGAACTTGCGGTCCAGTTCCCTGGGCACCCCGGCGTGCCGGGTGATCCGGCGGGCGGTGCGCAGCGCGGTGATCACTTCGGGGGTCGGGTAGTCCTCCGCCGCGCGGGCGATCTCGAACAGCAGTGCCTGGGAGGGCAGGGTCCTGGCCGGGGTGGGCGCCACCGCGATCCCGCGCACCAGGCTCTCCAGCAGTTCGGGCAGCCAGGGCTCGTCCCGGTGGAGCGCCAGCCGGACGGCCCGGCCGAGGGTCCTCGTCTCCCCGTGCTCGAACGCCCCTTCCCCGCCGCGTAGGGGATCTCGCCGGCGTGGATCGCCGTGACGCGGGCCTCGGCCGTCTCCAGCGCGGTCCTGGCGAAGTCCAGGTAGCCGGGCTGGGTCGCGAGCCAGTCGAGCACGGTGGCCGACGGCCTGGGGGGCTCGCTCGGCTCCATCCGCATCGCCTCGGCGAACAGCGCCCGCCGCTCCACCTCCCAGCCGAGGACCAGACGCAGCTCGGCGGCCGCGATGGGGCCGCACGCCCCGGCGAGCCGGGCGCTCACCTCGGCGTCCATGCCCGCCAGCCCCGCCGCCACCGTCTCGGGGTAGGGCCCCAGAAGCCGGTAGTGGTGGCCCGTGTCGAACTCGACCAGTTCACGGGCCGAGGCCGTCAGCCGCCGCCGGTCCTCCTCGGTGAACGTGCGCCGCCCCGGCACCGGCGCGCCCAGGGCCGTGCCCAGCCGGGAGGCGTCGGGCCAGCGCGCCGTCTCCTCCACGGGCCCGTTGAGAACGTCGAGCAGGCGTTGCGCGGAAGGGGAGAGCCGTGCACCAGGAGGGATGTTCATACCGGTCGTTTCTGTCAGGGGCGGGAGCGGCGGGTCCTGGCCGGTCGGCGGCCGGGTGAGTGGGTGGCGCAATCTATAGCAGCGGCGAACGACAGAACGTCGTTGTCGCAGGCCACGCGACATGCCCCGCGCGCGGGGACACCACCGGCCGACTCTCGGGCCTGATCGAGCGCATCCGGTCGAGGGCCGGTCGAGGGCCGGTCGAGCGCGCTCGCCGGAGGCGTACGCGGGCTGCCCGCCGCGCTCGTCGAGGTGATCGTTCCGATGCTCGCGTTCCCGCTCCGCACGCGCGGCGGGAGGATCACGCCTTGTTGCGCATGATTTGCAATAGAGTACGCAACGCGTCCGCGAAGCCCGTGGAACCCCGAAGGAAGTGATCATGCTCGACGTCCCGGCCGATGCCCGCGAGGACGACGGAGCCCTGCCCGAGGTGGCCGAGGCCTGGGTACGGGGGTGGGCGGTCTCCCGCACGACCGCGCCGCCGGTGGCGGTGCCGGGCGGCCACAGGGTCGATGTGGGGCTGCCGGGCCACCTCGTCCGCTACGTGCTGCCGAGGTTCGATCCGGCGGTCCTTCGCCGCCTGACGGGGGAACCGGTCGCGCCGGGAACCTGGCT
The DNA here is from genome assembly GCF_040640155.1 of Streptosporangium sp. NPDC023615. Lineage (NCBI taxonomy): Bacteria > Bacillati > Actinomycetota > Actinomycetes > Streptosporangiales > Streptosporangiaceae > Streptosporangium > Streptosporangium sp. NPDC023615. Next base: position 39,558 of record NZ_JBFABE010000046.1, on the reverse strand, counting down.
GAAGGTCTGTGCCGTACCGGAGACCGTCGCCGCCGTGCTGCCGGCCGGCTGGGCGGTGAGAGACCCCGAGTACATGATGACGGCGTCCCTGCGCCTCGCCGAGCCCTCGGCCCCGGCCGGTTACACGCTGCGCGTCACGACACGCGGTGCCGTCACCGACGCGGAGGTCCTCGCCGCGGGCGAGCAGGTGGCCGGCGGCGAAGCGGTCCTTGCCGCCGGAGAGCAGGTGGCCGCCAGGGGCCGGATCGCGCGGACCGGGCCGTTCGCGATCGTCGACCAGGTGGAGACCGGCCCGTCCCATCGCCGCCGGGGGTTGGGCCGCCTCGTCATGGACGCCCTCTGCAGCCACGCCGCGGCCCAGGGGGCGCGGACCGGTGTGCTCGTCGCGACCCGGGACGGACGCGCGCTCTACCGATCCCTGGGCTGGACGTCGCACGCGCCCGTCACCGCGGCCGTCTTCCGCCCCGGGGAGGGCACGCCTCCGGCGCGCTGACCGGGCACGGCCCCGGCGGAGCGGTTCCCGGCACCGGCGGATCCCGGCGAACGCCGACGAGGCGGGACCGCCGGGCCGGAGTCCCTTTCACGCCGGACGCGGGCGGCGCTCGCCAGGCCTGCCGCCGAAGCGCCACATATGTACCTCGGTACGGCCGTCGCCGGCCGGCAGCAGCGCCGCTGCGGCCTCGCGGTCCGGCGCCTCGACCATGGCCGCCCGGCCGAGCCGCGCCTCGCCGTCGAGGGCGAGCAGCTCGCCGTACACGATCATGTGTCTCGACATGACCGGCGCGGGGCCGGACCCGCCCATGGCGATCACCAGGAACCGGCCGTAGCCGTCGACGGTCTTGGTGAAGTCCCACATGGTGCGGCCCAGGACGTTGTGGAAGCGGCACAGCAGCACCGACTCGAAGGCGCCGGCGCGGTGGTACGGCTCCTCGTAGGCGAACGCGCGGGCGGCCTCGGCGTCCGGAAGGTCGACGATGTGCAGGCTTCCGGTCGACTCGGCGTCGTCACCGTCACCGGTCAGCGTGGGACCGCGGGCGATCAGCCGCTCGGCGTAGCCGTCCATGAAGGTCCAGTGGTCCTCGCTCAGGCTCACCTTGAGGCCGAAGGCGCCGGGGCGGTCGCGGCCGTACACGAAATACTCCACGGTCGTCCAGGCTAGATGATCACGAGGGCCGGCCCGGCCCTCGGGCGCGGTCAGCCCCCGAGCGCGGCGAGGTCCTGGGGGGTCAGGCGGATGCGGCTCGCCCCCATGTTCTCCTCCAGGTGCTCCAGGGAACCGGTGCCGGGGATGGCGAGCAGTACGGGTGAGCGCGCGAGCGACCAGGCCAGTGCCACCTGCGCGGCGCCGGCCCCGTGGCGGGTCATGACCTCCGTCATCCGGGTCGCGTCGATCGGGCGATGGCCGCCGCCGAGCGGGAAGAACGGCACGAAGGCGATCCCGGCCCTCTCGCACAGGGCCAGAAGCCCGGCGTCGCCCTGGTCCTGCACGTGGAAAGCGTTCTGCACGGCGGCCACCGGAGCGATCTCCCGCGCCTCGGCCAGCTGGGCGGCGTCGACGTTGCTGACCCCCAGGTGCCGGATCAGCCCCTCCTCGCGGAGTTCGGCCAGGGCCGCGAACCGGGCGGCGATCGACTCGCCTCCGGGGACGGTCATGCCGCCCACCCGCAGGTAGACGAGGTCGAGCCGGTCCACCCCCAGGGTGCGGAGGTTCTCCTCCACCAGGCCGCGGAGCCGGTCCGGCCCGGCCTCGCCGCCCGGGGTCCCGTCCTCCCCGAACAGCGGTCCGACCTTCGTCGCGATCACCAGGTCGTCCCCGTACGGGGCGAGCGCCGTCCGGATGAGCTCGTTGGCCACCACCCCACCCCTGCGGTAGAACCATGCCGTGTCGATGTGGTCGACCCCCAGCTCGACCGCGCGGCGGAGTACCGCGACGCCGGTCCGGGGGTCGCGGGCGGGTCCCTGGAAGCTCCCGGTGGGGAGCCGCATGGCCCCGAAGCCGAGCCGGTGGACGGGGAGGTCCCCGCCGAGGAGGAACCTTCCCGCCGGGGCCGCCGGGGCCGCCGAGGTGGCCGAGGTGGCCGAGGCCTGATGCGTGTCTTCCCTTGTCATGCGGTCAGCCTCCACCGTCTCTGTACAGTGGCCCAACGCGGTGGCAGCAACGTGCCATCGCCCGTACGGCGACGGGGATGGTGAACGGATGATCGCCGATCAGGTCCTGACCGTCCGCGGGGACGCGGAGCTCGTCGCCCGGGCGGGTCATCTCTTCACCGGCGCCCGGCGGGAGTTCGTGTGCGCGGCGCGTGATCTCGACACGTGGTCGCGACCGGCGGCGCGGTACGCGGCCGGGCCCCGGACGCGCGCGGCCGACGAGGGCGGTCTCACGGTGAACAAGCTCCTCAGCCCGGCCGCCCTGGTCGACGAGGCCGCGAGGGCGCACCTTCGCCGGGTCGTCGCGGCGGGCGCCCGGGTCCGGATCAGCTCGACGCGGCTCCCCCACGAGACGATCGTCATCGACCGGCGGGTGATGATCCTCGCCGGGCGTGACGTGCCGGGCGGCCCGCGCGAGTTCACGGTCACCACCTCGCCCGCGCTGGTCGGCGGCGTGTACGCCCTCTTCGACGCGGCCTGGGAGGCCGCCACCGATCTCTCCGCCTATCTCGCCGGAGACGTCCCGCACCTCGACGCGGACAGCCGGGCGGTCCTTCGTGCCCTCGGTGCGGGACACACCGACGAGACCGCGGCCAGACTGCTCGGCCTGTCGCTGCGCACCTACCGCAGACGGGTCGCGGAGCTGATGACCACGCTGGAGGCCACCTCCCGGTTCCAGGCCGGGCTGCGCGTGGGCGAGCTCGGGCTCAACGGGTAGCCACCACCGGCGGTCCGCTCACCGGGCCGGGCGGGGCGGCCCGGCACCCTTCTTTACGCAACCAATGGTTGCGCGACGCCGAATGACGCGCTAGCGTGATATGCAACCAAACGTTGCACATGGAAGGAGTGAGGGACATGGAGTACGGCAGCATCGAGCGCGAGATCCACGTCGACGCCTCGCCCGAGGTGGTCTTCGAGGTCGTCAGCCGTCCCGAGCACATCTCGCAGTGGTGGACCGACGACGCCCGCTTCGAGGCGACGCCCGGCGCCGTCGGCGAGCTCGTCTGGGGCGACCGGGCGACGGTCGCCCCGATGACCGTGGTACGCGCAGAACCGCCCCGGCTGTTCTCGTTCCGCTGGTGCTACCCCGAAGGCGCGGACGACGACCCCGCAGGCTCGCTGCTGGTCGTCTTCGAGCTCACCCCGGTGGGCACGGGCACCAGGATCAGGCTCACCGAGAGCGGATTCCGGGAGATGGGCTGGGAGGCCGCCAAGCTGGAGGAGCTGTACGCCGACCACGTCAGCGGCTGGGACACCTTCGTCCCCCGCCTGGGGGACTACCTGGCGCGGCTGGTTTCGGCCCCGTGAGCGCCGCCGCCGACGACGACCTGTGGTCCGCGATCGGGGATCCGACCCGCCGGCGGATGCTCGACCTGCTCCTGGCGGACGGCGACGGCACGGCCACCGGCCTCAGCGAGCGGCTGCCCGTCACACGGCAGGCCGTCGCGAAACACCTCGGCGTGCTCGACCGCGTCGGCCTGGTGCACGCCACCCCGGCCGGGCGGGAGAAGAGGTACCGGGTGGACGAGGCGCAACTCGCCCGCGCGGTCGCGCAGCTGTCCTCGGTGGGGGCGGCATGGGACACCAGGCTCCGCCACATCAAGCGGATCGCCGAGGCCGTCCAGCGCGCGAAGGACGAGCGCGGCACACGGCCGTGAATCCGCGTCATCCGAGAATCGACGGGGAAAGAGGGATCGACAGTGGTGGACATCCTGCACCGGGTCGCGGCCGAGTCGTCACCGGCCGAGGTCTACGCGGCCCTGACCACGACCGAGGGGCTCGCCGGCTGGTGGAGACCGGGAAGGGCGCCCCGGACCCCTACGACGTCAAGATCGACAACTGGAACTGACGCCCGCACGCCCCAGGTACTCCACCGCTTCACACGCTTCACACGGGGACCGGGGCCTCTCGCCCTTCGCCACGGGGGCCACGACGGCACCTCCGCCGGTGGCACGACGCCACCGGTGGAGGTGCCGTCGTGCCGCGGCGGGAGAGCGGGGCGGGTCAGCGGCGGGTGAACTCCATGATCCAGTTGATCACCCAGGTCTCTCCACCGTCCACCGAGAACGCCTGCTCCCACCGGACGGACCGCTCGGTGATGTCCGACCAGACGAAGCGCGTCCGGACCTCCTTGCCCTCGTGGGTGTCGTCCCCGTAGAACTCGCCCCGCCCGCCGGTGAAGCGGCCGACGACCGGCGGGTACAGCGTGCCGGTGAGGCTGCTGGACCAGTACAGGGACCACTGCTCGCGCTCGACGTCGAACAGCCGCAGGGTGACGCCGCCGAAGCCCTTGGTGGGGAAGGTGATCTCGTCGAAGTTCGCCCCGCCCTCGAAGTGCCGGGAGGCGTGGCTGACGCCGGGGAACTCCTCCCACTCGCTCGTGTCGTCGAGGGCGTCCGTGCGCCGCCGGTTGACGACGTCCCAGGTGCCGACGAGGAAGTCGAAGTCGTTCATCGGCGGTCTCCCGTGGTGCCGTCGGGCAGCGTGTCGGCGATGTAGGCGTCGAGGTCGGGGGATTCGGGCGCGAGCATGTGCCGTACCCAGGCGTCGCGCTCGTGGAGGATGGGCGGCACCTCCCAGACGCAGCCGATCAGCGACCGGTCCAGCCGGACGAAGTTCGTCGGGTCGGTGTCCGGGCAGCCCAGCACCGGCTGGCCCGCCGCCGCCCCGCCGAAGTGCAGGGCGTTGTCCCACACCCAGCTGTACGCGTTGATGTAGGCCCCGCTGTCCCCGCCCTTGTGCAGGACGACGAAGGTTCCCGGCGGCGTGCCGTCGGGCTCGGGCAGGAGCTCGGGGAGTATCGCGTACGCCGCCTTCTCGATCGCCGGATCGATGCCGGAGGGGTCGGCGGTGACGTGGTAACGCTTGACGCGGCGGCCCCCCACCTCGATCGGGGGCGGCGCCCACAGCAGTTTCTCGGTGAAAGCCATGGCTGGACCGTAAGGCCGGTTCACTGTCATCTTGTGTCAGTGAAGTCCAGCCGCCTCCTGTCGATCCTCCTGCTGCTCCAGACCAGGGGCCGGATGACCGCCGCGCAGCTCGCCGGGGAGCTGGAGGTGTCGGTGCGGACGGTCTACCGGGACATCGAGTCGCTGCACGGCGCGGGCGTGCCCCTCTACGGCGACGCCGGCCACTCCGGCGGCTACCGGTTGCTCGCCGGCTACCGCACCCGCCTGACCGGGCTGAACGCCGGCGAGGCGGAGGCGCTGTTCCTGTCGGAGATCCCGGGACCCGCCGCCGAGCTCGGACTCGGCTCGGCGCTCGCGACCGCCCAGCTCAAGCTGCGCGCGGCACTCCCGCCCGAGCTGCGCGCGCAGGCCGACCGGATGCGCTCCCGCTTCCACCTCGACGCGCCCGGCTGGTACGCCAAGGACGACGACGTCCCGTACCTGCCGCAGGTCGCGGACGCGGTGTGGCGCGGCCGGGTGCTCGACATCCGCTACCGACGCTGGAAGGAACCGACCGACGTCGACCGGCGCCTGGAGCCGTACGGCCTGGTGCTCAAGGCCGGTCGCTGGTACGTCGTGGCCGGGCCGGGGCCGCGGACGTACCGGGTCGACCAGATCCTCGGCCTCACCGTGCGGAACGAGGAGTTCCGGCCCCCCGAGGACTTCGACCTGGCCGGCCACTGGGAGAGGTACCAGGCGGACTTCCACGCCCGCCTGCACGGGGGCGAGGCGGTCGTCCGCCTCTCGCCGCGCGCCGCGTCCCGCCTCACCGGGGCGGCCGCCCAGGCCCTGGCCGACACCGGCACGGCCGAGCCCGGCGGCTGGACCCGCGCGCTGCTCCCCATCGAGTCGATCGACCACGCCCACGGGGTGTTCCTCGCCCTGGGCGCGGACGTCGAGGTCGTCGGGCCGCCGGAGCTGCGGGCCCGCCTCGCCGAGACCTCCCGCGCCCTGGCGGCCCGCTACGCCTCCGGCTGACCGCGCTTCCGCCGCACTCCCGCCGCGCTTCCGCCGCGCTTCCGCCGCGGGAAATCGGGTGGATGACACCCGCCGGGTACGCGCAGAATTGGCGGGGTGATCGACATCAGCGCCGACCTCGTGCGCGCCCTCGTCTCCGGACAGTTCCCCCGGTGGGGCCACCTCCCGGTCGAGCCCGTGCCACGCCAGGGCTGGGACAACCGCACCTTCAGGCTCGGCGACCGGCTGTCCGTGCGCCTGCCGAGCGCCGAAGGGTACGTGGCGAGCGTCGAGAAGGAGGAGCGCTGCCTTCCCCTGCTGGCCGGGCACCTGCCGTTGCCCGTACCGGAGCCGGTGGCGACCGGGCGTCCGGCGGCCGGCTACCCGTTCCCCTGGTCGGTACGGAACTGGATCGACGGGGACACCGTCGAGGGGGCCGCGGACGTCGACCGGGCGGAGCTGGCGCGCGACCTCGGGGGCTTCCTGACCGCGCTCCGCCGGGCCCCCGCGGGGCGGGGACCCGCCGCCGGCCGCCACTCCTTCTTCCGGGGCTGCCATCCCAGCGTCTACGGGGACCAGGTCGAGGAGTCCCTCGTCAGGCTCGGGGACGCCGTCGACGCCGCCGCCTGCCGGGCCGTCTGGGCGAGCGCGCTGACCTCGGCCTGGCCGCTGCCGCCCGTGTGGTTCCACGGGGACGTCGCCGCCGGCAACCTGCTCGTCGCCGAGGGAAGGCTCGGCGCGGTCATCGACTTCGGCACCTGCGGCGTCGGCGACCCCGCCTGCGACCTCGTCATGGCGTGGACCTACTTCGCCGGGGACGAGCGGAAGATCTTCCGGGAGGCCGCGGGCCTTCCCGACGACGCCTGGCGGCGGGCGCGCGGATGGGCGCTGTGGAAGGCCCTCGCGACCATGGCCGGCCTGTCCGGCCCCGATCAGGACGGGGTCCAGGCGCGCACCCTCGTCCAGGTCCTGGAGGACCCGGTCGTGGACCGCCCCTGACTCACCGACTATAGCAGCGTTGACTTATATAAGCAGTGACTGGCATAGTCGCGGTCATGCTCGACATCATCGCCCAGATCAACGCCATTCACCGCGAGGTCGGCACCCGGCCGGGTGACGACGGCGAGGACGTCACCGTCCTGCTGCGACGCGACTACGACACCCCGGCCGAGGACGTCTGGGACGCCCTGACCGACCCCGGCCGCCTGAAGCGCTGGTTCCTGCCGGTCGGCGGCGACCTGCGGGCCGGCGGTGACTTCCAGCTGGAGGGCAACGCGGGCGGGAGGATCCTGCGCTGCGAGCCGCCGCGCCTGCTCAAGGTCACCTTCGGGGGCGAGAACAGCCTGGTCGAGGTGCGCCTGATCCCGGCCGGGGAGGGCACCACCCTCGAACTCGAACACACCGTTCCCCTGGCGATGGTGGGCAGCGGCGCGGGCGCGCTCTACGTCGGGCCCGGCTGGGACAACGCCCTCCTGGCGCTGGACCTCTTCTTCACCGGTGAGATCGGCCTCGACCCGGTCGCGGCGCAGGACTCGCCGGAGGGCCGGGAGTTCTCCCGGCGGTCGATCCCCGCGTGGACGGCGGCGGTCGAGTCCTCGGGCACCGCCGGGGCCGCCGACACCGCCGCGGCGGTCGAGGCCGCGCTCGCGCAGTTCGCGCCGGAAGGCGACTCCCCGTCCGCCTGAGTGCGGGACTCCGCGTCCGCCTGAGTGCGGGCATCAACATCCGCGCGCACGGCCGTTCCGGACCCCCCGACCGACCGGCCCACCGCACCGGCTCGTCGCACCGGGCCACCGCACCGGCGATCGTCCGCCCCCCGCTCGCGCGGGGAGCGGACGAGTCACGCACCCGCCTGCCGGGGGACCCGCCCCCGAGCCCGCGTTACTGCTGAGCAGGCTGCTCCTGGGTCGCCTGGTCGTCCTGCGGGACCTGCTGGGTCGCCTGGTCCTGCGGGGTCTGCTCCTGGGTCGCCTGGTCCTGGGTCGCCTGGTCCTGCGGGGCCTGCTCCTGGGTCGCCTGCTCCCGGGCGGCCTGCTCCTCGGCGGCCTGGCGCACCCGCTCGATCTGCGCCTTGGTGACGTTGAGGGCGCCGAGCTCCTTGACCGCCTGGTAGTAGGTCCAGGCGAGACCGTCGCAGGTGGTCTTGGAGACGCCGGAGTATCCCGCGCAGACCTGCTTCATGTCGAAGTAGAAGGCGTTGTCGATGCGGGCCTTGTTCGCCGGGAACCGGCTCACCGCCTTGTAGTTGCGGTACCCGAAGTCGTGACGGCGGCACGGCATCCTGAAGTCGAAGCCGAGCGGCCGGTCAGGGCTGGTCGAACACAGGTCGGTCGACCAGTCGAACCCGTAGCCCGCCCAGGCTCCCTGGTTCTGCCAGGCGGAGCGCCAGCTCGAGGCGCTGCCCGCCGTGGGCTGCGAGAAGTTGGAGAGCGCGGCGAGTTTCTGCTCCAGCGTCACCGCGTGAGCGGGGAACGCCAGCCCGAGCGATGCGACGAGGAAGAGGGCGACGGTTGCCAGGGCGCGTTTGACCATGGTCTCTGCCTTTGTCCGGGGGGTGTACCTCGTGGGGCAGGAATCTGCCACAGCCAACGATGCGGCGAAACGCCTCCGAACACCGGGACAGATCTTCGTGAAGATCGGCACAGGTGTTCGTTAACGGTCGCTCTTTACAGGCATGACAGCGTATTGTAAGGAGCCGTCACAGAAGAACGGGCGGCGCGACCGGGCCTTCGCGCGCGGACGCCCACCGGTGCCCCACCTGCCCGGAACACGCGCCCTCTCACCCGCACGGCCCCTCCTTTTCCCGAACCGCTCGCTCACCCGCGGGAGCGCGCGGCGACAACCCGGTCGCTCCCGTCCCGCCGGGAGGCGCGGGCCCGCCAGAGCGGGTAGAGGAGCGCGACGAGAACACAGAACAGCGGTGTCGGGTTGCCGACGACGAACGTGGCGAGGACGTAGTCGAGCACGGGTGCCAGCAGCACGAGGCCGGTCACCCAGGCCGCCGGAACGGGAGGCCTCACCGGCCTCGTCCCCCAGGGGGTCCGCCTCCACGGCTTGGCCACCGACACCCACGCCTGGAAGGCGATGGCCGAGACCATGAGCAGCGTCGCCCCGAGGAGCACGGGGTCGGCGTCGCGCGTGCCGTGGGCGAGCGCCTCGAGTCTGGGGCCGAGCAGGAAGATGCCCGCGTAGAGCTGGGACAGGGTGACGGCGAACTTGACCAGCACCCACCAGTACTGGAAGTAGCCCCACCTGGTCATGGCGGACAGCATCAGCCCGGTGAAGGCCGAGGCGTTGGCGAAGTGAAGCAGCACCCGGGTGTCGAGCAGCTCCGCCATCGCGTAACCGCTGTCGTCGCCGGTGGACATGCTGTGGACGCTCAGCGCGAACAGGGCGAGGGCCTGACTCATCCAGGCCACCGAGGTCACGACGTGCATCCACACGAGCAGGTGGCGGGCGGCGGGGGTCACCGTCATCCCCTCCTATAGGTAGATGGACTACATGTAGACAATCTACCTATAGGGGGCGGGGGTGCGCGGCGGCGTGCCGCGCGACCGCCTACCCGCCGGTGTTCCCACGCCGGGACGCCAGGAAGGCGACCAGGCCGACGCCCGCGAGCAGGGCGGGAAGGAGCAGCAGGGAGCCCACGAGCCACAGGCCGCTGTCGTCGGACAGTGCGGCGTCGACCGACCAGGACAGCCACGTCACACCGGCGACCGCGAGGGTGCCGATCACGGGATGACCACGCCTGCCGGCGAGGACGGCGAGAATCCCCAGGACGATCACCAGGCCCGCCACCTGCCAGGTCTCGTAGGGGCCGCTGACGGTGCCGTCCGGCGCGACGTCCCGTTCACGGTCCCATCCCAGCCAGGCCAGGTAGTTGACCGCGGACACCGCGGCCAGGATCACACCGGTCCGGACGCCCGTCGTGCCGCGCCGGGTACGGGGGGTTTCGCCTGCTGTCACGATCTTCACGCTTCCTTCGGCGAGGGCCGGTCCGGCGATGCGCAGCCGGACGGCGACCCGGGGATTCGAGGGCGGCGGTATCGTACGCCGGAAACGGCCGGACACGCGTGATCGTCGTCGGACGGCCGGGCGGGCGCGCGTACCGTGGACCTCGTCGAGGAGCGGAGGACGAAGGCGAGATGCGACACCGCGAACGCGCCGGGTGGGCCGGAGCGGCCCGAACCGGCGCCCACGACGAGGCGCGCGAGCGCACCGCACCTCGTGGGGTCGTCGCATGACCCGGTCCGGGCGGGTTCTCTACGTCATCGTGTGCGCCGCGGGTGCCGCCGGCGGCGTCGGCCGTCTCGTCACGCTCGCCCAGGACGACGGGTGGATCGTCCAGATCGTCGCCACCCCGTCCGCCCTGGGTTTCATCGACGTCCCCGCCCTGGAGAACCAGACCGGCCGTCCCGTGCGCAGCCGGTACCGCACACCGGACGAGCCCAAGCCGCCGCGGGCCGACGCGATCGTCGTCGCGCCCGCGACCTACAACACCGTCAACAAGTTCGCCCAGGGCATCGCCGACACCTACGCCCTCGGCCTGCTGGCCGAGGCCCCCGGCCTGGGGATCCCGGTGGTGGTCCTGCCGTTCGTCAGCGCGGCACTCGCCTCCCGTACGGCGTTCCGGCACAGTGTCGAGCGGCTCCGCGCCGAAGGCGTGCGCGTCCTGTTCGGGCCCGGGGAGTTCGAGCCCGGCGACGGCTCCGACGCCGATCTCGTCGGCGACCGTCCGTGGCGCCTCGCCGTGACCTCCGTGCGCGAGCGGGCGTCGCGACCACCGGACGGTCCGGTGTGAGCGGACCGGGTCGTGTCGCCGTCCGGCCGGGCGGTCAGTCGTCGGCGTCGTCCAGGACGTAGCGCAGGTAGAAGTCCGGCTTGGCCAGGAAGCGCCGCCAGTGGTCGACGATCTGGAGTTTCTCCCACTCCACCGGGTGGATGCCGTCCTCGCCGAGCTCCAGGATGCGCGCGCCGGGCAGGCTCGCGAGGATCGGCGAGTGCGTGGCGCAGACGATCTGCCCGCCCTTGCGCGCGACCCGGTCCATCAGGCCGACCAGCCGCAGGCAGGACCGGAACGACAGGGCGGCCTCGGGCTCGTCCAGCAGGTAGATGCCCGGCCCGTTCATCATGCGTTCCAGCACGGTGAGGAACCCCTCCCCGTGGGACTGCTCGTCGGGGTGCTCCTCCCAGTATCCGGGCAGGCCCGACACGCCGCGCGCCAGGTTGATCAGCGTCTCGGCACGGAAGAAGAACACCCGCCGCTTGAGGCGGGGCCCCCGGGTGAGGCGCAGGCCGGTGACGGTGAAGTCCACGTCGAGGGCCTCGCCCAGCGGGGTGGCCGGGCCCTTGCTCGCGTAGAGGGTGCCGGCCTTGCCGCCCTCGGAGTTGACGCCGCACGCGTCGGCGATCGCCTCGACGATCGTGGACTTCCCGGAACCGTTCTCCCCCACCAGGAAGGTGACCGGAACGGTGAGGTCCAGGCCGTGCTCGACGAGATGCCCGACGGCGGGCAGGCCCGCGAGCCAGCCGGACGGGGGGCGCGGAACGGTCAGGCGGGTGAGGAACATGATCCCTCACGGTCACGGCCGGGCACGGATCCACGGTCACGGCCGGGCACGGGTCGCGCCCGGTCCTCTCGCGGCCGGTACGGGGTCCGCTCTCCTCGCGGCCGGTGCGGGTGGCGCGCAACGTCCGGCTCGCACGGGCGGGAGGCGCCCCTCACGCGAAGAAACCGGCCAGCGCGGGGGCGAGCGTCTCCTCGGGGACGCCGTGCCACTCGCCAGGCAGGGTCAGGTGGCGCCCCCGGGGAAGCGCCCCCGCCACGTCCGCGGCCCAGCCGCGCAGGCGGTCGTCGCTGGCCGAGCTGTTGATCACCAGGGTCGGCACGGTGACGGACCGCAGCGTGGCGGCGGAGACGGCCGATGTCATCCGGCTGTCGTAGGCGAGCGTGTGCGCGATGCCCTCCAGTGCCGGGAAGAAGGGGGCCTGCCGCAGCCCCGCGACGATCTCGTCGGGGACGCCGATGCTCCGGTGGAAGTGCTCCACCGCGTCGGCCCGGCGGCCGGCCGCGACGAGCTCGTCGATCTCGGCCGCGAGATCGCCGTCCTCCCGCGCCCCGTCCGCCCGGGGCTCGTTCCCCCGGGCGCCCTCGTGCCGTGCCCCACCCTCCCCCTCCGGCCGGTCGAGGGTGACGGGTGGTTCGAGGAGCGAGAGCATCGTGATCGGCAGCCCCGCCGCCGCGCCGAGCGCTCCCAGGGCCGCGCCGGAGGAGAACCCGTGGACGAACGCCGGCCCCCCGCTCGCCTCGATCACGGCCGCGAGGTCCTCCACCTCGCGCTCCACCGCGTACGGCGAGGTGTCACCGCTCTCGCCGCGTCCGCGCCTGTCGTAGGTCACGACCGTGAACCTGTCGGCGAGGTGCGCGGCGAGGGGCCCCATGGGCCCGAACCCGCGGAACCCGCCCGCCGCGTCGACCAGCACGAGCGCTGGGCCCGCCCCCACACTCTCGAACCCGATCCGTGTGCCGTCGCGTGACGTCACCGTCGCCATGGTGCTCCCCTCGTCCGGTGGGCTCTCGACGCTATCGGACGCCCCCGACGAAACCGGGGCACGGGAACACTCGTCAGGTGACGCCCCGTCCGGTGGGACGGGGCCGCCGGGCTCAGGGGCCGAGGGCCCTGCGGATCTCCTTCTCCACCGCCGGCGCCAGGCTCCGCATGAAGGTCGCGGTGATGTGCCCCTTGTCGGAGTAGACCATCAGGTCGCCGATGACCGAGGGGCAGCGGTCCCGCGGGCAGAGCAGGGGGGTGAGGTCGGCGAACGTCACGTTGGGCGGCGGGCGGCGGAGCCCGGCGGCCGGAGAGACCGCGGCCAGGCTGTTCCGCTCGTCGTCCACGCAGGCCGCCGCCCCCTTGACCTCGACGCACTCGGGCGGGTCGAAGGGCATGCGCGGCGTGTCGCGGATCGCCAGCACCTCGACGCCCATCGCGCCGAGCTGCCGCCACCTCTCGACGTACCCGGCCGGGAGCGTCTCGCCGCGCTCGAACGGGCTGGAGATCGTCGCGGTGGTGACCAGGAGATCGGGTTCGATCCGCCGTACCTCCGCCATGACGTCCCGCTGCCACCGGTCGCAGGAGGGGTAGGGCCTGCCCTGGTAGCGCTGCGGCCTCGTGGAGAGCGCGCACGCGCCCTTGGTCATGTTCACCACCTGCCAGCCGTTGGCGTCGGCGATGGCGTGCAGGGCGGGGAACCAGTGCGCGGCGTGCGAGTTGCCGGCCAGGACGATGGTGCGGGCCGGGTTCGTGGCGCCGTACCGGCAGGTCAGCAGCTCGTCGCGGCCGGTGACCTGGTTGCAGCCGTCGGCGTAGGTCCGGGGGCGGTCGCGGGCGGCCACGGCCGGGGCCGGGACGATGCCGCCGCCCTCCTGCCGGACCTGGCCGTCCAGCCGGGACGTCCACACCCCGGCGATCACCAGCACCGGGAGCAGGCACGCCAGGCCGATCGCCGCCGGACGTCCCGCGCCGCCCAGGGGGATACGGTCGGTCAGCGCGGTGGTGGCCGCCGCGAGGACGAGCGACGTGCCCACGATGAGGACGATGCCCTTGAGGCTGGCCGCGGTACGGCCGGTCTCCGCGAGGTAGAAGATGAAGATCGGCCAGTGCCACAGGTACAGCGCGTAGGAGATGCTCCCCACGTACGTCACGGGACGCAGGGTGAGCAGCCGGTCGGCGCCGAACGCGCTGCCCGTCACCCCGGCCACGATGATCATGGCCCCGGCGACGGTCGGCCACAGGGCCGCGTACCCGGGGAAGACCGTGGAGACCTGGAGCAGCACCCCGCACGAGACCAGCGCGGCCAGGCCGATCCAGCCCAGCGCCACCCGCGACGCCCGCGGGAGGCGCAGGTACGGCAGGACGACCGCGAGCACGCCGCCCAGGGCGAACTCCCACAGCCGGGCGCCGGTGTCGAAGTATGCCCACCGCTGGTCGGCCGCCGTCCACACCACCGAGTACGCGAGCGATCCGGCGAGGACCAGCGTCATCACGCCGAGGAAGACCGTCCGCGGGCTCCGGTGGCCGCGCGCGGCCACCACGGTCGTCAGGGCCAGCAGGACCGGCCAGATCACGTAGAACTGCCCCTGGACCGCCAGCGACCAGAAGTGCTGCACCGGGCCGGCCGCGTTCCCCCCGGCCAGGTAGTCGACGGCCGCCGCCGCCAGGTGCCAGTTCTCGTAGTACAGCGCCGAGGCGAACACCTCGGCCAGCGTGTCGTGCCATCGGGTCCGCGGCAGCCACAGCAGCGTCCCGGCCAGCACCCCGAGCAGCACCAGGGCGACGGGGGGCAGCAGCCGGCCGGCCAGGCGCGCGGCGAACGCCCCGAACGCCACCCGCCCGCGGCGCTCCACCGTACGCAGCAGGGAGCCGGTGATGAGGAAGCCGGTGAGCATCAGGAACACGTCCACCCCGCCGGACACCCGCCGCGGCCAGACGTGGTAGATCACCACGAGCAGGACGGCGACGGCCCGCAACCCCTCGATCTCCGGCCTGCGCTCGCTCCGCGTCTCCGCCCGTGTCGCCGGCCGGTCGGCCGGCGACACGGGCAGGACGTCCGCGGGAGCCGACACTGTCCACCTCCGTGCTGGGTTGACGGGCGGGCGCCGCGGGCACCCGGGCAGGTCGTGCCGTCATGTCGCGGGCACCCGGCCGGGTCGTACCGTCATGGCGTCAGAAGAACCTATACCTCCCGGCTCCGGGCGGCGAGAGAGGTGTTCACGGATCGCCTGGTGGGCCGGAGGAATGATCCTTACAGTGGAGGCCATGACCGATCACGTGGACATCCGCGCGGGGGACGCCGACCGGGAGCGAATCGCCGAGACGCTGCGCGTCGCGGTCACCGAGGGACGCATCAGCCTCGAGGAGCTGAACGAACGCCTCGACCGTACGTACGAGGCACGGACCTGCGGGGAGCTGGACGCCATCGTGGCCGATCTTCCCCGGGCGGGCGGCCCGCCCGTCTCCCTTCCGGGCGTCCCCGACCTCCTGCGGCTGGAGGCCCAGAACTGGCAGATGGTCCGGCAGGAGGGGTACTGGGTCGTGCCCCCGCGCATCAACGCCATAGCCCGCCAGGGCTCGGTGAGGATCGACTTCACCGGGGCCGAGTGCGCCTGGCCCGAGATCTTCATGGAGGTGAGCTGCGACGCCCGGTCCAGCGGCATCATGATCACGGTGCCGGGCGACTGGCAGGTCCGTTCCGACGAGGTGCTCGTCGCCGGCTGGGGAGGTGTCTACAACAGGCCGTCCGCGCCGACGGGGCCCGCCGCGGTCACGCTCCGGCTCACGGGCCGGACGGACGGCCACGTCTGGGTGAGGTACCGCCGCCGCCGCACCTGAACCCCGTCCTCCACCACCCGGTGCGGCCACCTGCCGCACCGCCCACCCGTCCCACCCCGCCACCCGTCCCACCCCGCCGCCCGGCTCGCCCCGCCGCTCACCCCGCCCCGTCACCCGTCTCACCCCGCCACCCGGCTCACCTCGCCCCGCCGCCCGCCGCGTCCGGCGATGGATCCGGGGGGCGTGGGGGTCAGCGGATCATGACGTCGTGCGGGCGGGCGTCCGCCCCCGGCGCGCCGCCCAGGGCGCCGTCGCTCCGGGAGAGCACCTCCAGGGGGCTGGCCAGGACCTTGGCGAAGGCGAGCTCGGCGGCACCGATCAGAGTGGCGTCGTCCCCCAGGGCCGCGACGCGCAGGCGCGCCTTCCGGGAGATCATCAGCACGTTGGCCTCCACCCGGTCCCGGACCTGGGCCGCCGCTCCCGGGTAGACCTCGCGCAGCATCCCGCCGAAGATCACCATGCCCGGGTTGAACAGGTTGATCAGGTTCGCCACCCCGATGCCCAGCCAGTCGCCGATCCGGCGCAGCGCGTCCCGCGCCCTGAGGTCACCGAGATCGGCGGCCTCCACCACGGTCCGTACGCCCTCGCGGCCGAAGAGGTCGGCGGAACGGCCGGCCGCGTCGAGCAGGGCCTGCTCCCCCACCTCCGCCTCCAGGCAGCCTCGCGAGCCGCACCCGCAGGGCCGCCCGTCGTGCGGGTTCACCATCATGTGCCCGAGCTCGCAGCCGTAGCCGCCGTCGCCGTCCAGCAGCTTGCCGCCGACGATGATCCCGCCCCCCACGCCGACGTCCCCGTGCAGGTAGATCAGGTTGTCGAAGCCGACCCCCGCGCCGCGCTCGTGCTCGGCCAGCGCGCCCAGGTGGGCCTCGTTGCCCACGGCCACCGGCAGGCCGAGCCCCAGCCGGTGACCGAGCTCGGCGCCGAAGGCCTGATCCACCCAGCCCATGTTCGGCCCGAACCGCACCATCCCGTCGGCGGGCCGGATCATGCCGCAGTAGGCCGCCCCCACCCCGACGCAGATCGCGTCCGGGCTCGCCGCGCGGTGCAACCGCCGGGCGAATCCGGCGAGCACCCCCACCACGTCGTCCAGATCGGCTCCGGCTCTCGGCCGGACCGCCTCCATCCGCTCCAGCACCGTCCCGCCCAGCCCGACCCTGGCCGCGACGAGCCTGTCCACCCGTACGTCGAAGGCCAGCACGTACACCCGGTCGGACTCCGGCCGGACCACCAGCGAGGGCCGGCCCGCCTTGCCGGTGTCGGTGGGGCGTTCCTCGCGGACCAGGCCCGCCGAGGTGAGCTCGGCGGTCAGCGCCATGATGGTGCTCCGGTTCAGGCCCATCCGGTCGGCCAGGACCGTGCGGGAGACCGGCCCGCCCAGGTGTACCTGCCGGAGCAGGGCGCCCAGGTTGTGCCGGCGGATCTCCTCCTGGGACCTACCGGCTCTCAGCATCGTGGGGATCCTGACGACTCGAGGATTGTCATCGTGGTGCGCCACCGACAGGACGTCCCCCGTCGCCCGGGAGCGATGGGACGAGTCCTGCCACCAGGTGAGAATACCAACCGGTGCCCGCCGCAGTATTGTCACGAAGAAGCCGGAATCACGTGTGATTCCGGCGGTTCCCGGAGGAAGGCACCGGCTCCCGTCCGGTGGGACCGGCACGCGCGTCCGGATCCGCCGGTCCCGCCCCGTTCCAGGGCGGGACGGGACCGGCGGGGTGGCGGGGCCGCGGGATCGGTGAACGCCCCCGGCGGCCCCGCCGTCTCAGCCGAGCAGCCCCTCCCCGATCCAGCCGTCCGGGGAGCATCCCGGAGGGACGGCGAAGACCGCCGAGCCGATCGGGGTCGTCCACTCGTTGAGCAGGTCGGCCTCGGCCAGCCTTCGCTGGACGGGGACGAACTGCCGGGCGATGTCGGCCTGGTAGGAGGCGAACAACAACCCTGAGTCGGCGTGCCCGGCCGGGGTGAGCCCCTCGTCGTAGTTGTAGACCCGGCGCAGCATCCGCATGCCCGGGTCGGCGACGTGGGCCCGGCGGATGTGGGCCTGCTCGGAGATGACGGGGAAACCGATCGCGTTGACCTTCGTGAAGTCGGCCTCGTCGCGCTCGTCCCGGCCGGTGAGCGGGGCGCCGTTGTCCAGGCGGCGCCCCACCGTGAACTCCTTGCCGATCCGGTCCACGGCGTCCCAGGTCTCCATCTCCGCCCGGATGCGCCGCAGCACCAGCGTGGTGCCGCCGCGCAGCCAGGACGGGCCGTCGCTCACCCAGACCGCCCGGTCGAAGTCGGGGGTGCCCGGGACGGGGTTGACGGTCCCGTCGAGTTGTCCCATGACGTTGCGCTGGGTCAGCCCGGTGGCGTGGGTGTACGCACCGCGCCGGAAGCCCCGCTGGGTCCAGCGGACCTTCGCGAACGCGCGGGCGTCCTTGACCGTCATGCGCAGGGCGTGGGACAGGGTCAGCGCGTCGTCGGCGCAGATCTGCAGCAGCAGGTCCCCGCCGCTCCACTCCTTTCTCAGTCTGTCGATCCCGAAGGCGGGCAGCGGCGCCACCTGCTCGGGACGGCGATCGGCCAGCCCGGCCGCCGTGAAGAGGCCGGGCCCGAACCCGAAGGTCACCGTCAGCCGGGCGGGCAGCCCGGCGAGTTCGGGCTCGGTGTCGGCCAGGGCGGGCCTGCCCTGCGTCAGCCGCCGGGCGTCGTCGGTGAGCAGCCGCATCATCCGCTCCAGCGCCTCGCGATCGGTGCCGGGCAGCAGGTCCAGGCCGACGAAGACCCCGTACGTCTGCGGCGGCGTCGCGATCCCCGCCTGGTGGACGCCGTCGAACGGCTCCGTCACCAGGCCGCCGGAACCGTCGGAACCGCCCGGGACGCGGGAGACGTCCGAGGTCGCGGGCACGGGGGCCCCCGGGGACCCCGGGGGCGCGGGGGGCGCGGGGGGCGCCGCGGCGGGCCGGGGGGCCGCCGGGGAGAGGACCTGGTCGGGCGCGCACGCCGCGAGGGCGCCGGCCGCGGTGGCGGCGCCCCCCGCGAGCAGGCCCCTGCGGCTGATTCGAGGTTCCCGCATGAGCTCTACTCCGCTTCCCGGTCAGCCGTCACCCTTGTCCCCCTCACCGTGCGTGCCGGGCTCGTAGTCCTCCTTGGCACCGGCGAACTCCTTGCCGACGGCGGTGAACTCCAGGGTCCCGCCGCCCTTGAGGGTGAGGGTGAAGGGGACCCTCGCGCCCGGCTTCACCTCCTCGACGACGCCCATCAGCATGATGTGGTCGCCTCCGGGCTCGAGCCGGTGGGTGCCCCGCGGCGGGATCACAAACCCGCCCTCCTTCGGCCTCATGATCATCTTTCCGTCGGCCTCGACGACCTCGTGCAGCTCGATCGTCGGTGAGAGCGGCGAGGTCCCGGAGACGACCGTCACCTCGGCGTCGGTGGGGTTGACCAGGGTGCCGAAGGCTGCGCTCATCCCCTTCGAGGCGGTCTTCACCCACGGGTCGGTGATCGTCAGCGCGGCGCCGGGAGCGGCCACGGCGGACGGCGTGGAGGCCGGGGCGACGGCCGACGCCGTGCCGGCCGGGGCTCCCTGGGAGGCCGGGCTCCCCTGGGACCCGCACGCGCCGAGGGTCGTCACGGCCGCGATCAGGACTCCGGCGGAGACGGCCCGGCGGATCGGGGCGGGAATGGTACGTCGAACGGACATGGTGATGCCTTTCTGCAGGCCGGACGGCCGGCGGGCCCCGGCGGAACGCCGCTCGAGGAGGCCGTGCCGGACGTACGGCCGGGATCGTCAACGATGGTTCGGTGCGCCGAGCGGCCGGGACCGCACATGAGCGGCCCGACCCGCACGTGAGCGGCCCGTGTGGCGCGTGGTCGGCCGGGACGGCGGCACGAGCGGCCGGAAGGGCGGCACGAGCGGCCGGGACGGCGGCGTCGGCGAAGGCCCGCGCGGACGTGCGCGCGGGAAGGATGGCGTTCCGGGTGACCCGGTCGGTCAGCCGGGGACGGCGACGACGGTCGCCGGGGGGCCACGCCTGCTGACGAAATGACGCAGGACGGCGGAGCGGAGGATTCCCGGCCCGGCCGTGCTCGCGGTGAGGAGCGGGACGCGCGCCGGGGTGACGAGCACGATCAGCACCCGGCGGAGCCGCACGGCGAACCCGCGCAGCGTCGCCCACAGGGCCGCCTCGCCGCGTGCCATCCAGAGCGCGGTCAGCCCGACGGCCCACCCGTGCGCCACCAGCATGCCCAGGTCGGGCAGCAGCCCGGAGTGGAGGTGTCCCATCGGATCGGTGTGGGACGGGGCGTGCGCGAGGGAGAACAGCACGTGCAGAGCGGCCTGCACGCCCGCCAGCAGCGGCAGGATCACCGCCACCGTGCGCTCGCGCCCCGAGGCGGCCAGGGCCACGACGAAGGCGAGGACGAGGGCGAGGACCGCGCTCGTCGCGGAGACCGGGCCTCCCGCGACGACGTGCGCCGTCACGCTCAGCCCCAGGCAGACCACGGCGAAGACCGCTGCGCGCGCGGAGCGGAACGTCATGTCCGCTCGCGTGGCAGCCGGGCCGGTCGCACTGGAGGTCACGGAGACATCCTCTCAGCCGGGTGGGCCGCCGTGAAGATCGGGGCGGTGCGCGGCCCGGTTCCGATCGGAGCCGGGCGGCCGGAGCCGTACCCGCTCGTAAAAAATCATGAAAAGAATCCGGGCGGCCTGTCGAATCGGCCCGGTCCCGTTCGAAGCGTGGTCACAAGGGCCGGAACGAGGCAGCCGACCGGCCCCGGAGAGGTGAGGAGACGGGCCCATGCCCCAGCAGACGACGGGTAGCACGAACGACAGCACGACGGGCCCGGGGACCGCCGCCCCGAGGGCCACCGCCGCGGGGACCGCCGGCCCGGCCGCGGGCGTCACGGCGTCGCTCCTGAGCCTCGGCGTCATCGCCGGGCCGGTGTACGTCGTGGTCTCGGTCGTCCAGGCGCTGACCCGGGAGGGGTTCGACCTCACCCGCCACGCGTGGAGCATGCTCGCCAACGGTGACCTCGGATGGATCCAGGTCACCAACCTGGTCGTGGCCGGGCTGGCGACCGTCGCCTGCGCGGCCGGTCTCCGCCGGGCCCTCACCGGCGGGGCCGGCGCGGCCTGGATCCCCCGGCTCGTCGCCGTGTACGGGGTGAGCCTGATCGGCGCGGGGATCTTCCGGGCGGATCCGGGGATGGGCTTCCCGCCCGGCACACCGGAAGGGCCGGGTCCGGTGAGCCGGCACGGGACGCTCCACTTCGCCGTCGGCGCCGTGGGCTTCCTGTGCGTGATCGCGGCCTGCCTGGTCGCCGGCCGCGGGTTCGCCGCCGAGGGGCGCCGGGGATGGGGCCTGTACTCGCGGATCACCGGCGGGCTCTTCCTGGTCACCTTCCTCTGCATCGCGGCGGGCGGCGGGGCCACCTGGTCCATCCTGACCTTCGTCACCGGCGTCGTGGTCGTCTGGGCCTGGATCTCGGCCCTGTCGTTCCACCTCCACCGGCGCGTCTCGCCCGGACGCGCCTGACCGGCGCCCCGCACGCCGGAGGACACCCCGTCCCACCGTCCGGGAACACCGTCACAGCCGAACACCGTCACAGCCGAACACCGTCACAGCCGAACACCGTCACAGCCGAACACCG
>NZ_JBFABE010000046.1:0-18380 GCF_040640155.1 Streptosporangium sp. NPDC023615 | reverse complement strand
GTCACGACCGAGAACACGTCGAAGGAGACACCCCATGCGATACCTGGTCACCCTCAAGGTCCTCAACCAGCCCACGACCCCGGCGCCCGCCGAGCTGATGGAGGCCATCAACGAACTCGGCGAGGAGGCCACCCGGGCCGGCGCCCTGCTGGACAACGGCGGGCTGGCCCCGCGGGCCGAGGGCGCCCGGGTCGAGCTGACCGGGGGGAAGCTGACCGTCACGGACGGCCCGTTCGCCGAGGCGAAGGAGATGATCAGCTACGCCCTCTACCAGACCCGGTCGAAGGAGGAGACGATCGAGTGGACCTCCCGCTTCATGCGACTGCACCGCGACCACTGGGAGGGCTGGGAGGGCGAGGCCGAGGTACTGCGCGTCTTCGGTCCCGAGGACTTCGCCGCCTTCTCCTGAACCCCGCCCCCGCCGTGTCCCGCGACTCCCGGTCGCGCGGCGGGGCGCCGTCGCGTACCGGGGCGGAGTGGGGTTGGATCGGACGCCATGGGAGTCGACGACGCTCACCGCAGGGTCGAGGCGGTCTGGCGGATCGAGTCCGCCAGGGTGATCGGCGGCCTGGCCAGGATCGTGAACGACATCGGGCTGGCCGAGGAGCTGGCCCAGGACGCCCTGGTCATCGCGCTGGAGCAGTGGCCGCAGACCGGCGTGCCGGACAACCCCGGTGCCTGGCTGATGCTCACCGCCAAGCACCGGGCGATCGACCTGCTGCGCCGCAGGAGCACCTACGAACGCAAGCTCGAAGAGGTCGGACGGGACCTGGAGGTCCGCCGATGGGCGGCCGAGGACGAAGTGGACGACAGCCTCGACGACCCGATCGGCGACGACGTGCTGCGCCTGCTGTTCACCGCCTGCCACCCGGTGCTGCCCGCCGAGGGACGCCTGGCGCTCACCCTGCGCCTGCTGGGCGGCCTGACGACAGCGGAGATCGCCCGCGCCTTCCTGGTGCCGGAGCCGACCGTCGGACAGCGGATCAGCCGGGCCAAGCGCACCCTCGCCGACAGGCGGGTGCGGATCGAGATGCCCGCGCCGGAGGAGCTGAACGGCAGGATCTCCTCGGTCCTGGAGGTCGTCTACCTCGTCTTCAACGAGGGCTACTCGGCGACCCTCGGTGAGGACTGGACGCGTCCCTCGCTCTGCGAGGAGGCGTTGCGCCTGGGCCGGATCCTGGCCGGGCTGATGCCGGACCGGGCCGAGGTGCACGGCCTGGTCGCGCTGATGGAGATCCAGGCGTCCCGGTTGCGCGCCAGGACCGGGCCGGACGGCGAGCCCGTCCTGCTGCTCGACCAGGACCGCGGGCTCTGGGACCGGCTGCTGGTGCGTCGCGGGCTGGAGTCGCTGGAACGCGCCGAGGCGCTCGGCACGCTGGGGCCGTACGGCCTTCAGGCGGCGATCGCCGCCTGCCACGCCCGCGCGCCGTCGGCCGGCGACACCGACTGGGAGCGGATGGCCGCCCTCTACCGGCTGCTGGCCCACGTCGCCCCCTCGCCCGTGGTCGAGCTGAACCGCGCGGTCGCGGTGGGCATGGCGTACGGTCCGGCGCGGGGTCTGGAGATCGTGGAGGGACTGACGGCCGAGCGCGCCCTCGCCGGTTATCCACAGCTTCCGGCCGTACGGGGGGATCTGCTCGCGAGGCTGGGCCGTCTCGGCGAGGCGCGCGCGGAGTTCGAGCGGGCCGCCGCGCTCACCCGCAACGAGCGCGAACGCGCCCTCTTCCTGGCTCGCGCGGAGGGGGCGTCGCCGGGCGGCGACCGTCGTACTCACGAGTAACTAAGTAGCCGCGCCCATGTCCCGGAGGCGGAGCGCGCCGACGATGGTGACATGACGCGACCGGTGAAGAACTCGACGACGACGGCCTTCTACGCGCAGGCCGTGCTCTCCTTCGGCCTCTCGGTGACGGCCCTGGGGATCGGCATCGCCTACCTGCCCGTGACCACCTGGGTCCGGTCCTTCATGGGCATCGGGCTGCTGTACGTGGTGACCTCGACCTTCACGCTGGCCAAGTGCGTGCGCGACCGCAACGAGGAGGCCGCCGTCGTCAGCCGGGTCGACCAGGCCAGGCTCGACAAGCTGCTGGCCGAGCACGACCCCTTCAAGACCGACTGAGGCGGGCCGGGATCGCGGTCGGCCGCCGCGCACCCCGGCCCGCCGGGCGGCCGTCCGCCCGTCCCGCGTGAGGGGCGTCGCCGGACCCCTCCGCCGCACGTACCCGTCGGCAGGTCAGCGGCTTCTCCCCCGGGCCGCTACCCTTGGCCCGAGCATCGGGACACCGCCTGCGGGTGCGTCCGGACGCGAGACGGGGGGACGCCAGGTGGCCAGGTCGTCAGACACCAGGGCGCGCATCCAGGCGGCGGCACGGGAGCTCTTCGCGGAGAAGGGCGTCCAGCAGACGAGCCTGCGCGACATCGCGGCACGGCTCGGGATCACCAAGCCCGCGCTCTACTACCACTTCACCTCGCGCGAGGAGCTGCTGCGCAGCGTCGTCCAGCCGCTGATCGACGACATCGACGCCTTCCTGGCCGACGCCGAGGCGGGCGCCCCGCGGAGCCCGCGCGACCTCCTGCAGACGTACTTCGACATCACCTTCCGGCACCGCGAGGTCACCGCGATGGCGGTACGCGAGCTGGCGGTCCTGGCTCCGCTCGACCTCCGACGGCGCGTGGTGGGCTGGCGGCAGCGGCTCACCGTCCTGCTCCTCGCCCCCGACCCCCTGCCCGGTCAGGCCGCCCGCATCCGCGCGAGCGTGGCCATCGGCGGTCTCTCGGACTGCGCCGTGGAGTTCGCCGACGTCCCGGCGGAAAGGCTGGGACCCACGGCGGTGGCCGCCGCGCTGGCGGCGCTCGGTGCCGACTCGCCGGTGACGGCCGGTTAGAGGAGGTCCGGGGAACTCCGGTGCGCGTTCGCAACAATGAGAAATATCACAAAAGTATTGAAAGGTCCTAAAGTTAACTCATGGTGACTCACCGCACGGCAGTCGTCCCCCTTGATTCCGAGACCCCCGGCAGATGTCTCTGCGGCCACCGGGCCGACTACGTGATCGAGACGCGCTGGTTCTCGGGCAGGCACTCCCGCGACCCCGTCTGCTCCCCGCACGTCACCGCGGTCCTCCAGGGGATCGCCAAGCAGAACGCCCGCCGCGACGGGGGATGAACGACCGGCCGCGGCCGGTTCCGTACCGTCCCGGCACGGGAGGATCCCCGACCGCGCGCCACCGTCCGGGAGCCAGTCACCATGATCGCGCTGGCGCCGGTCCGGCCCCTCGCCCCCGGTCCCGTGGCACGCGCCGGGAGGCCGGCGTCCGCACGCGCCCGGCGATTCCCTCCGGTCCGGGCGCCCGGATTCGCATACCTGGTAAGACGGGGGGAACGCCCGCCCTGTGAACTGCGGGTCTAAGGAGTCCTTCCATGCCACCCGAAGATGTGAACATCCTCTCCATGTCCATCGACACCTACGGAGGCGCGATCGTCGTCCGGGCGACCGGCGAGCTCGACTACGACTACGCGCCCGTCTTCCGCAGGGAGCTCACCCGGGTGTGGAGAACGGACGCCGGCACCTCGTCGGCCGAGCCCTCCCCCCCGCGTGAGCCGTCGCCCGCCTTCCCCGGCACCTCCCCGCTCCTGCCCGAGCGGCCCTTCTCCCCGGTGACCTCACCCCCGGCGCCCCCGCCCCCGGCGGTCTCGTCCCCGGCGGCCTCGCCCCCCGCGGTCTCTCCCCTGACGACCTCGCCCTCGGCGGTGAGCCCGTCCTTGCTCGCGGCGCGGAGCGCGTTCCCCTCCGGGGCGGCCGCCGGGACGGCGCCTTCCTGGATCATCCTCGACCTGACGGGGCTCACCTTCTGCGACTCCACCGGGCTCGCGGAGCTGCTGTGGAGCCTGCGCCGGAGCCAGGAGACCGGGACGCGCCTCGTACTGGCCGGGGCGAGCCGGACACTGCGCCACATGCTGTCCATCACCGGGTTGCTGGCCTTCTTCACGATGGCCGGCTCCGTGGAGGAGGCGCTGCTGGAGGCGGGAACGGGCACGCCCGGAGAGGGCTGACGCGCCCGCCCCCGCCGGACGCCGGGGACGGACGGACGCCGATCGGACACCGATCGGCGTCCGTCGGGACGTGCTCATGAAGTCGTGAGATGTATGTCGTTAAAACGCCCTCATTGACCTTACAAGTGAGTCAATATCTTCTTACGGGAAAATCCACTCTTCGTCGAAAGTGGGGTCCCGATGCGGAAGACACCGCCGCGGGCGACCGCGGAAGCACCGCCCGAGGCTCCGCACGCGCTGCCCGTGGAGCCCAAGGAGTTCGTCAGCCTGCTGGCCGTCGACTTCACCGGCACCTACCAGGTCTACCTGGCTGCCAAGGACGAGCGGATCAAGATGACCCGGTTGTCCATGAGCCTGCTCGCAGCCCCGTTCGCCGCGGCGGTCGCGCTGGCGAGCGCGAAGGTGGTCAGGCCGGACGCCCTGGCCGCCTGGGAGAGCGTCCCGTGGTACCTGTTCGCGACGGTCGCCGCGTTCGGGCTGCTCAACGTGCTGCCCTTCCTGCGCCTGATCGAGGCGGTCAACGCGCACATGAGGACGGCACGGGCGCTCAACAACTTCCGCCTGCTCTACGTCCTCCCCCTCAAGGACCACTTCTCGGCCCTCGGCTGGAGCCCTAACCTGCCGGTCGATCCCCGCTATCCGGAGACGTACGCGCCGCTGGCGTGGCCGGGGATCAACGTGATGATGCTGGCACTGGTCAACGGCTCCTACATCGCGGTCGGCGTGCTCGGACTGATCGGGGCCGAGCCCACCCCGGCCCTGCTGCTGGTGATCATCGGGTTGCTCGCACTGATCCACTATTTCGTCTACTACGTGCGCGCCAACGTCTCCCGGCAACGCCGGCTCCCACACAATCCCTACCATTTCCCCAACGTGGAGACATGAATGCCCGACCTCCTCAGGTTCGCGTCTTGTGGGGAGACGTGGATCTGGCTGATGCGACACGTGACGGACAGCGGCGGTCCCGCCCTGGACGACCGCGGCCCGATCATCGAGGCCCCGGCCGTGCTGTTCGAAATCAACGCTCTGAGCTGGGACGATCCCATCCTCAGATGCCACGGCGACCCGGGAAAGATCCCGCTGTACGCCAGCAAGTTCAGTGAGCGGTCGATCGTCCCGCCGTTCAAGTACAGCTACGGGGGACGGCTGCGGCAGTTCCTCGGCGTCGACCAGCTCGGCTGGATCTCCGACGTGCTGCGCGCCAAGCCGTACACCAAGAGCGGCTGGATCTCGCTGACCGCTCCCGGCGAGCCTCCGGACGCGGTGCCCTGCCTGACCAGCCTGGCCTTCCGGCTCCGCGCCGGGCGCCTGGTCATGACCGCGGCCTTCCGGTCGCAGAACGCCTACACCTGCTATCTCAACTACGTGCCGCTCCGCGGGATCCAGCGCGAGGTCGCGGACGGCCTGACGGTGGGCTGCGGGCCGATGAGGGTCTTCGTCGACGTGCCGCACATCTACACCGCGGACGAGGAGCGGGTGGGGAGGATCCTCCGGCCGTCGGAACGGGCCGGGCCGAAGGGAAGGACCACCGAGGCCGCGTGACCACCCGAGACCGGGTGGCCACCCGAGACCGGATGGTCACCCGGAGCCGGGTGGTCACTTGAAGCGGCGCAGCCGCAGGCTGTTGCTGACCACGAACACCGAGGAGAGCGCCATCGCACCTCCGGCGATCATGGGCGTGAGCAGCCCGGACGCGGCCAGCGGGATGGCGGCCACGTTGTAGGCGAAGGCCCAGAACAGGTTGCCCCTGATGGTGCGGAGCGTGCGGCGGGACAGCCGGATGGCGTCGGCGGCCACCCTCAGGTCACCGCGGACCAGCGTCAGGTCGGAGGCCTCGATCGCGACGTCGGCGCCCGTCCCCATCGCCATGCCGAGATCGGCCTGGGCGAGCGCGGCGGCGTCGTTGACCCCGTCGCCGATCATCGCCACGACACGGCCCTCGGACTGCAGGCGCTTGACGGCGTCCACCTTGTCGGCGGGCAGCACGTCGGCGATGACCTCGTCGATGCCGACGGCCTCGGCTACCGTGCGGGCCACCGCCTCGTTGTCCCCGGTCAGCAGGACCGGGCGCAGGCCGAGCGCGCGCAGCGCGGCGACCGCCTCGGCCGAGGTGGGCTTGATCGCGTCCGCGACGGTGAGCACCGCGCGTACCTCGCCGTCCCAGCCGGCCACGACCGCGGTCTCCCCGCGGGCCCGCGCCCGGTCCAGCTCCTCCTCCAGGGAGGCCGGCAGGGCCTGCGACCACTCGGCGAACAGCCGGGGGCGCCCGACCAGGACGGCGTGCCCGTCGACGACGCCCTGGACGCCGAGACCCTCGATGTTCACGAAGTCCTCGACCTCGGCCGTGGAGTTCGCCGCGCGGGCGACGGCACGGGCGACGGGGTGCTCGGAGGCGGCCTCCAGCGCCCCGGCCAGCCGGAGCACCTCGTCCCGATCCTGGCCCGGGGCGGTGAGGACCTCCCGGAGGGTCATCGTGCCGGACGTCACGGTGCCGGTCTTGTCGAGCACGACGGTGTCGATGCCGTGGGTCGACTCCAGCGCCTCGGGCCCCTTGATCAGGATGCCGAGCTGGGCGCCCCTGCCGGTCCCGACCAGCAGCGCGGTCGGCGTGGCCAGGCCCAGGGCGCAGGGGCACGCGATGATCAGGACCGCGACGGCCGCGGTGAAGGCGGCGACGGGACCGGCCCCGCTGCCGAGCCAGAAGCCGAGGGTCGCCACGGACAGCGCGATCACGATCGGCACGAACACCGCCGAGATCCGGTCGGCCAGCCGCTGCACGGCGGCCTTGCCGTTCTGCGCGTCCTCCACCAGCCTGGCCATCTGGGCGAGCTGCGTGTCGGAACCGACCCGGGTGGCCCTGACCGTGAGCCTCCCCGAGACGTTCACGGTGGCGCCGGTCACGGCGTCGCCCGGACGCACCTCCACCGGGACCGACTCCCCGGTCAGCAGGGAGGCGTCCACGGCCGAGGACCCCTCCTCGACCACGCCGTCGGTCGCGATCTTCTCTCCCGGCCGTACCACGAAGAGGTCGCCCTTCGTGAGCGCGGCGATCGGCACCTGCTCGCCGGAGGCCAGCGTGACCTCCTTGGCGCCCATCGACATCAGCGCGCGGAGCGCGGCACCGGCGCGGCGCTTGGAGCGGGCCTCGAAGTAGCGTCCCGCGAGGATGAAGGTGACCACCCCGGCGGCGGCCTCGAAGTAGATGTTGCCCGAGCCGTCCCCGCCGGACGGGACGAGCTCGAAGCCGTGCCGCATGCCCGGCATGCCCGCCGTGCCGAGGAACAGCGCCCAGAGCGACCAGGCGAAGGCGGCGATCGTGCCCAGCGAGACCAGCGTGTCCATGGTGGCGGCGCCGTGCCGCAGGTTGGTCCAGGCCGCCCGGTGGAAGGGCCACCCGCCGTAGACCACGACGGGGCCGGCCAGCGCCAGGGAGAGCCACTGCCAGTTGTCGAACTGCAGCGCCGGGATCATCGCCATCGCGACGACCGGCACCGACAGGACCGCGGAGGTGATCAGGCGCTGCCTGAGCGGCGCGAGCCCGTCGTGCTCCCCTGCCCGCTCGCCGTCCCGCTCGCCGGACCCGTCGCTCCGGCCCGGGTCCGTGACCGGCTGGGGGGGCGGGGGCGGCTCGGCCGTGTAGCCGGCCTTGCGGACCTCGGCGATCAGGTCGTCCGGGGTGATCTCACCGGGGTAGGCGACCTTCGCCTTCTCGGTGGCGTAGTTGACGGTCGCGCTCACCCCGTCCAGCTTGTTGAGCCTGCGCTCGATGCGGGCCGCGCAGGAGGCGCACGTCATGCCGCCGATGGCGAGTTCGATCTCGCCGCCGGTCGTCGGCTCGCCGGTGGTCATGGACGTCACGGCCCCTCCCGGTGCCTCGTGTGTCGTTTCCGCCCTCGTCCGTCGTCGCCCGTCCGGGTGCGTGCTCTCCTCATCAGGGGAACGTGTGACCCCCATGGGGTATTTCACGGCTGATCACCGTGCTCGTGGGAGCCGTGGTCGTCCTCGGCCGGCTTCGTGGCCCCCGCCGACTCCGGGCCGGGGGCCGTGGCCGCGGTGAACGCGGCGGTGCGCACGGTCCCGGCGTGCTGGAAGTCCAGGAAGAGCCGGTACGTCCCGGAGCTCGGCACCTCGGCGTAGAAGGTGATGTCCGGGCCGGGCCTGGTGCGCCCGTCCCCGGGCGCCCCGTCGGGGTGCACGTGCAGGTAGGCCAGGTCGCCGTCCCGGAGCGCGACCAGGTGACCGTACGCGGCCAGGTAGGGCTCCAGGTCGGTGACCGGGCGGCCGTCCTTGGCGACGGAGAGCGTGAGCATGCTGGTGCGGCCCGCGACGAGACCTCCGGTGAGGGTGACGGTGTAGTCGCCCACCTTCGCGGTCTCCTTCGGCGCGGCCGGGGGCTCGGGCCGGTAGTCGCCGGCCACGGACAGGTCCATGCCCAGCGTCATGGCCTTCCCGCCCTCGGGGGCGAAGTCGGCGAAGGCCCGGTACTCCCCGGCGGCGGGGAGCTCCAGCGGGACCGACCAGACCCCGCTCCCCTTCCGGACGGGGTGCAGGTGCTGGAAACCGGTCAGGTCGCGGCGGACCACGATGAAGTGGAGCTCCTTGTCGTGCTGGACGGTGAAGTCGGTGACCGGGTGGCCGTCGGGACCGATGACCGAGAACCGGAAGTCGGTCCGCTCACCGGCCTTCACCTCGTCGGTCTCCGGCAGGAGCGTGTAGCCGCCCTCGGAGACCTGGAGCCCGCCGGGGACGGCCTGAGCCGTCGCCGCCTTCGCCGCCGTCGTCGCGGTGCCGGACCGCGCGTCGGGGGCCGCGTTCGGCCCGGCTCCGCGCCCCGCGTCCTGCCCCGCGTCCTGTCCGGCGTCCTGTCCGGCTCCGTGGCCGGTGTCCTGGCCGCCCTGACCGCCGCCCTGACCGCCGTCGTGTCCGCCCGGCGCCGCGGTCCGGGCCGCGCCCTGGCCGGGGCCGCTCGCGGCCTGCGCCGGGTTCGCGACCGGTCCGGCCACCCGCCCGGCGCCCAGGGCGCCGCCGAACACCACGACCAGCCCCAGCGCGTACGCGCCCACTCTCGTCACACCGTTCATCACCCCTCCTTATACCCTCAGGGGGTATCTCTACGGTCGCAACGATGCCACACACCACCCTTTTTGACAACCCCGGGGGGGTATCCGTGACGCCGGTCTCCGCAACACAGGATGACCGAGACGCGAGGTGACGAAGGGACGTACGGGAAATCAGGGGCGGCGGATCACGCCCCGCCCCGTCCTGGGGCGGGCGAGGCGGGGCGGGGCGGGGCCGGGCGGGACGCGGCCCCGGAGCGGCCGGGGGCCGGGAACGTCAGGCGGGCAGGCGGCGGACGCGCTCCGAGGACGGGTCGTAGAGGGGTTCGGCGGCGACGACGGCGCCCGTCCAGACGCCGGTGACGCCGACCTCCACCCGGTCGCCGGGGGCCGTGGCCGCGGGCAGGTAGGCGTAGGCGATCGAGCGGTCGACGCGGTGGCCGTACCCGCCGCTGGTGACCCGCGAGACGGGCAGGCCGCCGGCGCGGACCGGCTCGCCGCCCAGGCAGACCTGGCGGGGGTCGTCCAGGACCAGGCAGGACAGCCGCCGCGCCGGCGTCGCCCGCCGGGCGGCGTCCCCGGAGCCCGCGGCGGCCGGCGCGTGGAGGGCCGCCCGGCCGAGGAAGTCCCTGTCGCCTGCGACCGCGAAGTCCAGGCCCGCCTCCCACGGCGTGGTCTCCGGGGTGATGTCCAGCCCCCAGACGCGGTAGCCCTTCTCCAGGCGCATCGAGTCGATCGCGCGGTACCCGGCCGGGCGCATCCCGTGGGGCGCCCCCGCCTCCATGAGCGTGTCCCACAGCGTCAGCCCGTACTCCGTGGGGCAGTACAGCTCCCAGCCGAACTCGCCCACGAACGTCACCCGCTGGGCCAGCACCGGGACGTTCCCCACGCTGATCTCCCGGGCCCGCAGGTAGCCGAAGGTCAGGTCGTCGGCACAGACGGAGCCGAGGACGTCGAGCGCCCGCGGCCCCCAGAGGCAGTAGCAGGCGTGGGCCGAGGTCACGTCGCGGACGTCGAGGCCCAGGCCGCGCAGCCAGGCGGCGTCGTGGACGCCGAACGCGGTGCCGGTGACCAGGCGGAAGCGGTCCTCGGCCAGGCGGGTGACGGTCAGGTCCGCCTCGATGCCGCCTCGCGCGTTCAGCAGCTGGGTGTAGACGACCGAGCCCACGGGCCGGTCGATCCGCCCGGCGCAGGCCCACCGCAGCCCCTCCAGCGCCCCGGGCCCGGACACCTCCAGCTTGGAGAACGAGCTCTGGTCGAACAGCCCGGCGGCGTCCCGGGTGGCCAGGCACTCCTCGCGGACGGCCGGCGACCAGATCCGCCCGGCCCACCCGTCCGGACGGCGCCCCGCCCCGTCCCCCGGCGGGTGCGCGCCGGACCCGTACCGGTTGACCCGCTCCCAGCCGGACTTCTCGCCGAACGCCGCACCCAGCTCCACGTGCCGCACCCAGGCCGGTGAGCGGCGGAGCGGCCGGGCGGCGGTGCGCTCCTCGCCGGGGTAGACGATGTCGTAGTACGTCGAGTACGCGTCCAGGGCCTTGGCGCGGGCCCAGGAGGCCGAGCGGGCGTGCCCGGAGAAACGGCGCAGGTCCATGGCGAACACGTCGTACTCGGGCGAGCCGTCCACGATCCACTCGGCCATCACCTTGCCCACGCCGCCCGCCGCGGCCAGGCCGTGCACGCAGAACCCCGCCGCCGCCCACAGGCCGCGGACCGGGGTCTCGCCGAGCAGGAACTCGCCGTCGGGGGTGAACGCCTCGGGACCGTGCACGACCTTCGCGATCCCGGTACGGGCGAGATCGGGGACGCGCCGCACCGCCGAATCCCACGATTCCTGAAATTTCGCCATATCGGGATTGAAAAGCGTGCGGGGTTCCTCCAGCGGTTCCGCCGTGTCCCAGATCTCGGGGTCGCGAATATACCCACCGACCAGGATCCCGCCGCCCTCCTCCCGAAAATAAACAATGTTGTCCGGATCCCGGACCGTGGGCATGAACGAGGAGACTCCGAAAGGCTCGGTGACGACATATTGATGTTTGATCGGCACGACCGGGATGTCCACCCCGGCCAGCCGCCCGACCCTGCCACTGGCCGCGCCCGCCGCGACGACCACGGTCTCCGCCTGGACCGACCACTCCTCGGTCTCCCCGGCGTCCCCGTCACCGCCGCCCCGCGCGAGCCGTACGCCGGTGATCGCGCCGCCCGCCACGTCGAGCCCCGTCACGCGGGTCCCGGTGAGGATCCGCACGCCCAGCTTCCGCGCCCCCGCCGCCAGCGCCCTGGCCAGCAGCGCCGGATCCAGCCAGCCGTCCCCGGGCAGCCAGAGCGCGGCCCGCACGTCCCGGGCGTTCAGCAGGGGGAGCCTCTGCCCGGCCTCGGCGCCGGAGAGCATCTCGATGCCGAGCCCGTAGGTCTCCGCGGCCCCGGCCAGCCGCAGCGACTCCTGCACCCGCTCGGGCGTGGTGGCCAGCCGCAGGCCGCCGACCCCGTGCCAGCCCGGGTCGAGACCGGTGAGCTCGGCCAGCTCGGGGTAGAGGCCCGCCGAATACATGATCATCTTTGTCTGGGTGACGGTGGAGCGGAGCTGGCCGACGAAACCGGCCGAGTGCCAGGTCGTCCCCTCGGTGAGCTCGTGCCGTTCCACCAGCAGCACCTCGGTCCAGCCGAGCCGTGCCAGATGGTAGGCCACGCTGCATCCGGCCACCCCGCCGCCGATCACGACCGCCCGTGCGGAGCCGGGAAGTTCCATGGTTCACGTCCCCCCTGTAACACCGTGCACGCAAAATCGGATCAATGGTCTGAAGGTAGGCCAAAGGAGGGCGGCATGCCAGATCCTCTAGCCGACGTCCGCGCCTGGGCGGGACAGCCCGTGACCGAGACGCCGATCAAGGGGGGCCTCAGCCACCGGATCATCCGCCTGGACGCGGCGGACGGCCGGCGCTGGCTGCTGCGCGTCCTGGACCCCCGGGTGTCCGGGGCCGGGCTCGGCATCCCGCTGGCACAGGAGATCGCCAACACCGTGCGCGCCGCGGACGCCGGGGTCGGCGCCAGGGTGCTGCACCGGCTCCCGGGCGCGATGGTGCTGGAGTACCTCGACGGCGTCACCCTGGACGCGGACGCGGTACGGGAGCTCCCCGGCCCGATCGCGGCGGCCTGCCGCCGGCTGCACGCCGGCCCCCGGTTCGTCAACGACTTCTCCATCTTCCGCAAGCTGGACGAGTTCCTCACCCTGTGCCGTACCCACGAACTGCCCGTACCCGACGGCTACCTCGACCGCCTTCCCGCGGCGGCGGAGATCGAGCGGGCGCTGGCCGCCGATCCGGCGCCCACCGTGCCCTGCCACAACGACCTGCTGCCGGAGAACCTCATCCGCTGCGGCGACGAGGTCAGGATCGTCGACTACCAGCTCTCGGGGAACAACGACCCGGCGTTCGAGCTGGGCGACATCGCCGCCGAGGCCGACTACGACCCCGACCTGACCGCGCGGCTGGCCCGCGCCTACCTCGGCGCCGAGGACCGGCGGTTCACCGCCCGGGTCAGGCTCAACCTGATCATGTCCAACCTGACCTGGACGCTCTGGTTCGCCGTCCACCACGGACTGCTGAGGGAGCAGGCGGCCGACGCCGACTTCGACTACCGGGCCGAGGCGGCCGACAAGTTCTCGCAGGCCGTACGGGACCTGGACGACCCGGGGTTCGGACGGCTCGTCGACGACGTCCGGGGCGCGAGCCCCGGATCCTCACACCCCCCGCACCACCACGCAAGGAGGCTTGAGTGACCAAGCCCACATCGGTCGACGAGGACGCGAAGCGGCTCGCCGAACTCGGTTACAAGCAGGAGCTCTCCAGAACCTGGAGCGGCTTCTCCAACTTCGCCATCTCCTTCTCGATCATCTCCATCCTGGCCGGTTGCTTCACCACGTTCGGCCAGGCGTGGAACAACGGCGGCCCCATCGCCATCTCGTGGGGATGGCCGTTGATCTCGATCTTCATCCTGATCATCGGGCTCTGCATGTCGGAGCTGGTCTCGGCCTACCCGACCGCCGGCGGGATCTACTGGTGGGCCGCGAAGATGGGCAAGCCGATCCACGGCTGGTTCACCGGGTGGTTCAACCTCATCGGGCTGATCGCCGTGACGGCCTCGGTCGACTACGGCTGCGCCACGTTCCTGAACATCACCCTCAGCCGGTTCCTCCCCGGCTGGGACCCCAACCTGAACAACGCGTTCATCCTGTTCGCGGTCATCCTCGTCCTGCACGCGCTGATCAACATCTTCAGCCACCGGCTGATCTCGACGCTGCAGAACGTCTCGGTGTGGTGGCACGTGTTCGGCGCCGCGGCGGTCGTGCTGATCCTGGTCTTCGGCCCGGACTCGCACCAGTCGATGTCGTTCGTGTTCACCGAGACGATCAACAACTCCGGTTTCGCCGACTCGTCCTACTGGTTCTACGTGCTGCCGCTCGGCTTCCTGCTGACCCAGTACACGATCACCGGGTTCGACGCGTGCGCGCACGTGTCCGAGGAGACCCAGGGCGCCTCCACCGCCGCCGCCAGGGGACTGTGGCAGTCGATCTTCTACTCGGCGATCGGCGGCTGGATCCTGCTGCTGGCCTTCCTCTTCGCGGCCACCGACGTGAACGCGATCAACGAGGCGGGCGGCTTCGTCGGCGCCATCTTCGACAGCGCCGTCCCCGGCAACCTGGCCACGGCGATCTTCACGATCTCCACCATCGGCCAGTTCTTCTGCGGCATGAGCTGCGTGACCTCGATGTCCCGGATGACCTACGCCTTCTCCCGGGACGGCGCCATCCCCGGCTGGCGGCTGTGGTCGAAGGTGGACGCCAACCGCACCCCGGTCAACGCGATCGTCTTCGGCTGCGCGGTCGCGCTGATCCTCACCCTGCCCGCCCTGTACGAGGCCCCCGGCGGGGTGCCGCTGGCCTTCTACGCGGTCGTCTCGGTGGCGGTCATCGGCCTCTACATCGCCTTCGCGATCCCGATCTGGCTCCGGCTGCGGATGGGCGACCGGTTCGAGCCCGGCCCCTGGACGCTGGGGCGCAGGTACAGGGTCATGTGCTGGATCGCCATCGTCGAGATCGTGATCATCTCGATCTACTTCGTCATGCCGCTGGTGCCCTCGGCCGTGCCGTTCAGCGACGAGTTCACCTGGACCTCGGTGAACTACTCGCCGATCGTGGTCGGCGTGATGGTGCTGGGTGTCGGCCTGTGGTGGGCGCTGTCGGCCAGGCACTGGTTCACCGGCCCGCGCCGCACGGTCGACATGGCCGAGGCGTTCGACCCGGCGGGGGCGGCCGGACCCGCGGAACCGGCCGGACCCGCGGGCACGCCCGGTGACCCGGCGGACGGTCCGGCCGGCAGGGGTCCCGCCGGCTGACCCGTCCCGGCCGTCGCGCGGCCCCGGCCGGAGTCGCCCGTCCTGCCGGGAGTCGCGCTGCCCCGCCGGGAACGGTCAGCCCGCCTCGAAGGCCTCGGCCACCGCCGCCCGGACCCGGTCCATCTCCGCGGCGGCGGGGGCCTCCCGGCCCACCGAGGTCATGTCCACCTCGGGCATGCCGCAGGCCACCGCCCAGCCCCACGGGGCCAGGTCGCCGTCGACGTTGAGGGCGAATCCGTGGCTGGTGACGCCGCGGCTCTGCCGCATGCCGATGGAGGCGATCTTGCGTCCCGTCTCGCTCGTCCACACGCCGGTCAGCAGTTCCGACCCCGGCGGGGTGTCCCGGCGCTCGGCCGGGACGCCCAGCGCGCCGAGCGCGCGGACGAGCCTCAGCTCGACCTCGCGGACGTAGTCCACGATCCCCTCGTCCTCGCCGAGCTTGACGATCAGATACCCGACGAGCTGGCCGGGGCCGTGGTAGGTGAGCTGGCCGCCCCGACCCGTGCTCACGACGGGGATGCCGTGAGCCGGATCGGGCAGGTGGCTCTCGTCGGTCCGCCTGCCGACGGTGTACACCCGCGGGTGGCTGAGCAGCCAGAGCGTGTCGGAGCACTCGTCGCGCTGCCGCCGACCGACCAGGTCGGTCATCCGCTCCATGGCCTTCTCGTAGTCGACCAGGTCGTCCCGGACCAGGGACAGTGGGCGTCGCCTCATGCCCCCAGCCTATTTTCAGTAGCGGACCGCCGGCGCCTTCGGGACGAAGATCCACATGAGCACGTAGGCGACCCAGAGCGGCCCCGGGATGAGCGAGAGCAGCAGCCAGAACACCCGGACCAGCGTGGGGGGCATGTTGAGGGTCTCCGCGATGCCACCGCAGACGCCGGCGATTATCTTGTGGTTTCTCGAACGATGCACGATGTCTCCCCGGATCGATGTTCTTCGTCTGTTCAACGAACGGCTCTCGTCAGCCCGTTCCCGAGGCACCCCTGAGAAAACCCTGACAGGGTCGAGCTATAACTTCTGCCCATCTCGGCGGAGATACGTCTAGGCGAAACCGTTTGATCACGGTACGTTCCGCCATGTACGCACGAGGGAATCCCTCTCCCGTTCCACCCCTAGGAGCGTTATGCGCCTGAGGTTACGCCGTACCATGGTTCAGGCAGTCACCGTGGTCACGGCCATCGCCCTCCCCCTCGCCTTCACGGTCCCGGCGAGCGCGACCCCCGCGAACACCACCGGCCCCGTCGTCTCCGACGTCCTGGCCAACGTGTTCGCGACCCAGATCAAGGGCAAGAACGTCCAGAAGCACCTGGACAAGTTCTACGAGATCGCGACCGCCAACGGCGGCAACCGGGCCGCGGGCTCACCCGGTTACGACGCCTCCCTGGCCTATCTGCAGGACAAGCTGCGCAAGGCCGGATACAAGACCTCCACGACCGACGTCGAGTTCCCGCTCGGCTGGCAGGAGTTCAGTCCCCCGGTCCTGGAGCAGACGGCCCCCGAGGCGAAGACCTACGCCACGCCGGCCGACTTCGTGACCGTCGTCTCCTCCGACGGTGGCGACGTCACCGCCCAGGTGCAGGTCGTCGACGCGGTCATCCCGCCCTCGCCGACCCCGAACACCTCGACCGCGGGCTGCGAGACGGCGGACTTCGCCGGGTTCGTCCCGGGCCGGATCGCGCTGCTCCAGCGCGGCACCTGCGCGTTCGTCGACAAGGCGACCAACGCCAAGGCCGCCGGCGCGGCCGGTGTGATCTTCTTCAACGAGGGCCAGCCGGGCCGTACCGACCCGCTCGTCTTCGACATCATCGAGTGGCGCTTCGACATGCCCATCGTGATGGCGAGCACGGCCGTCGGCCTTGACCTGGCCGACAGCCCGAACACGACCGTGCGCCTCAAGGTCGACGCCAAGACCGAGGTCGGCCGTACCAAGAACCTGATCGCCGACTCCCGCTGGGGCAAGTCCGGCGAGATCGTGGCGGTCGGCGCCCACCTGGACAGCGTGCCCGAGGGCGCCGGCATCAACGACAACGGCTCCGGCAGCGCCGCCATCCTGGAGACCGCGCTCAAGCTGGCCCACGTGCCCACCAAGCACCGGTTGCGCTTCGCCTGGTGGGGCGCCGAGGAGCTCGGCCTGCTCGGCTCCGAGCAGTACGTCGCGGGCCTGTCGCAGGCCGAGCGGGACAAGATCCGGCTCTACCTGAACTTCGACATGGTCGCCTCGCCGAACGACGGCACCTTCCTGTACGACGGTGACGACTCCGACGCCGAGGGCGCCCCGGCCGGCCCGGCCGGATCGGCCGAGATCGAGAAGCGCCTGGAGGCGTTCTACGCCAAGCGCAACCTGCCGTTCGAGGGCACCGACTTCACCGGCCGCTCCGACTACGGCGCGTTCATCGCCAACGGCATCCCGGCCGGTGGTATCTTCACCGGCGCCGAGGGCATCAAGACCCCCGAGCAGGCCGCGAAGTTCGGCGGCACCGCCGGTGTCGCCTACGACCCCTGCTACCACTCCGCCTGCGACGGCATCGAGAACGTCAACGCCGCCGCCCTGGAGCGCAACTCCAAGGCCGTGGGCTACGCCACCGCGTTCTACGCCTACGACCTGACCGGTATCCCCGACCGCAACGCCGCGGCGCTCGCCAAGAGCACCGCGAGGAGCACCGCGCCCGAGGGCGCGGCCCGCTAGCGCGGAGCGGTCACGCAAGCGCACCACCCCGCACCACCCCGCACCACCCCGCACGACCACGCACGACCACATGGCACCACGGCTGTACGGCGCGCCCCCGACCCGGGGGGCGCGCCTCCCGGGGGACCCCCCACCCTCATATCCGAGGAGCATGATGCGCAAATTGTGGACCATGGGCATGGCGGCGATCCTCGCCATCCCCCTGGCGTTCACCGCCCCGTCGGCGTCAGCGGCCGCCCCACCGGACATCTCGCTGACCGCCGTCAAGGCACACCTCACGCAGTTCCAGTCCATCGCCACCGCCAACGGCGGCAACCGCGCCCACGGCCGCCCCGGCTACCTGGCCTCGGCCAACTACGTCAAGGGCAAGCTGGACGCGGCGGGCTTCACCACCACGCTGCAGTCGTTCACCTACGGCGGCGCGACCGGCTACAACGTCATCGCCGACTGGCCGGGCGGCGACACCAGCAACACCCTGATGATCGGCGCCCACCTCGACAGCGTGACCGCCGGACCGGGCATCAACGACAACGGCACCGGCAGCGCCGCCATCCTGGAGACCGCCCTGGAGGTCTCCCGCCAGTCGCTGGCCCCCACCCGCCACCTGCGCTTCGCGTGGTGGGGCGCGGAGGAGCTGGGCCTGCGCGGCTCCCAGGCGTACGTGAACAGCCTGTCCTCCACCGAGCGGTCGAGGATCAAGGGCTACTACAACTTCGACATGGTCGGCTCGCCGAACCCGGGCTACTTCCTCTACGACGGCGACAACTCCGACGGCGTCGGCTCGGGCCCCGGCCCGGCGGGCTCGGCGCAGCTGGAGGCGACGCTCGCGGCGTACTTCAGCTCGATCGGCGTGGCCACCCGGGGCACCGACTTCGACGGCCGCTCCGACTACGGGCCGTTCATCGCGGTCGGCATCCCGGCGGGAGGCACCTTCACCGGCGCCGAGGGCACCAAGACCAGCGCGCAGGCCACCCTGTGGGGCGGCACGGCGGGTCAGCCCTTCGACCCCTGCTACCACCGCGCGTGCGACACCGTCACCAACGTCAACGACACCGCGCTGAACCGGAACGCCGACGCCATCGCGTACGCGGTGTGGACGACCGCGGTCACGACGCCGCCGCCGCCGGCCATCTGGGAGGACACCTTCGAGACGGCGACCGGCTGGACGACCAACCCCTCGGGCACCGACACCG
>NZ_JBFABE010000045.1:41359-64994 GCF_040640155.1 Streptosporangium sp. NPDC023615 | reverse complement strand
GTTCACCGTGAACGCCTCGGCGGCGGGCACGGCGACCCTGGCCGTCCGCTTCGCCGGCGGGGCCGGGGGCAGCCGTCCCGCCGGCCTGACCGTCAACGGCGCGGCCGCGCAGTCGGTGTCGTTCGAGAACACGGGCGCGTGGAACACCTGGGTCACCAAGACGCTGACCGTCACCCTGAACGCGGGGAACAACACGATCCGGTTCACCCCCACCGGCAGCGCAGGCCTGCCGAACATCGACTACATCGACGTGGAGACCGGCGGCACGACACCGCCCCCCGGCGGCACGCTGTACGTGGCGCCGAACGGCACCGACGGCGCGCCCGGGACGCAGGCGGCCCCGACGACGCTCACCTCGGCGATCACCCGCGTGGCCCCCGGCGGGACGATCTCCATGCGCGGCGGGCGCTACGACTTCTCCCAGACGGTCACCATCGCCCCGGGCAACAACGGCACCGCCGGCGCCCGCAAGAAGATCTCGGCCTACCCCGGTGAGACGCCGATCCTGAACTTCTCGGCCCAGAGCGAGGACCCGGCCAACCGCGGCCTGGCCGTGGGCGGGTCGTTCTGGCACATCCACGGCATCGTCGTCGAGCGCGCCGGCGACAACGGCATC
Source organism: Streptosporangium sp. NPDC023615 (assembly GCF_040640155.1). NCBI lineage: Bacteria > Bacillati > Actinomycetota > Actinomycetes > Streptosporangiales > Streptosporangiaceae > Streptosporangium > Streptosporangium sp. NPDC023615. Next base: position 64,378 of record NZ_JBFABE010000045.1, on the reverse strand, counting down.
CTCCTGGCCGGCAACGACAACATCATCGAGCGCACGATCACCCGCTTCAACCGCGACACCGGACTGCAGCTCTCGCGCCTGGTGGCGGGCGCGCCCCGCGAGCAGTGGCCCTCGCGCAACCTCGTCGTGAGCGTGGAGTCGCACGACAACGCCGACTCCGACGGCGAGGACGCCGACGGCTTCGCCGCCAAGCTCACCTCCGGCCCCGGCAACGTCTTCCGCTACGCCGTGGCCCACAACAACATCGACGACGGCTGGGACCTGTTCACCAAGACCGACACCGGCCCGATCGGCGCGGTGACCGTCGAGGACTCCCTGGCCTACGGCAACGGCACGCTCAGCAACGGCGGCCAGGCCGGCAACGGCGACCGCAACGGCTACAAGCTCGGCGGCGAGGACATCGCGGTCGACCACGTCATCCGGCGCAACATCGCCTACGACAACGGCAAGCACGGCTTCACCTTCAACCGCAACCCCGGCACGATGACGGTGTCGAACAACGTCGGCGTCGGCAACGCCGAGCGCAACTTCAACTTCGACGGCGGAACCTCGGTGTTCCGCAACAACACCTCGTGCGACAGCGGGTCCAACGACCGGATCATCGGCAACGCCGACGGCAGCAACCAGTTCTGGTCCGGCTCCAACGGCTCGCGCTGCTCCTCCTACACCGGCGCCCTGGGATGGTCCTTCGCCGCCGACGGACGCCTCGTCGTGACCTTCGGCGGCAGGCCCGTGACGCCGTGACGATCCCCGCGGGCCGTCCGCCGGGCGGCCCGCGGGAAGGGCTCAGGACCTGACCTCAGGACGGGCCGGGGTGTCCGGGAGCCGGTAGACCGCGCAGTCCGCCGCGCGGAACCGCAGCGTCGCGAACTCCCCGATCCTCGGGCTCAGGTCCTCCCGGTCCTCCTCGACGAAGAGCCAGCGCACCCCGTGGTGCTCGCGCAGGCGGCGCACCGCCTCGGCCGAGGGCGCCGTGAAGACCGTCTCGTTCAGCGAGAGCCTCCCGGTGTCCCAGAACGGGATTCCCGTCACCGATGCCCCCGGTCGCCACCGGTCCAGGTTCCTCGCGGTGTACGCCCAGCCCTCGACCAGCACGCGCCGTTCGGTCAGCGCGGAGATCCAGAAGTGCCGGCTGTCGCAGGGGGCCCCGGCCCGCCAGACGCAGTGCGCGTTCGTGGCGACCAGCTCGTCCGGGCGCGAGTGGGCCCGCAGCCACCGCCCGGCGGTGAGCATCCCCGCCGGGACCTCCCCCGCCGCCGGCCGGCTCACCCGGTAGACGCCGTTCTCACCTCCCCCGTACGCGATCGACAGGGCGCGGGCGTGCCAGGCCGAGAGGGGGCCGACGGCCGTGACCAGGGCGATCAGCAGGGCCAGGTCGCGCGGTCGCCGCCCGGTCGCGACCAGGAACACCAGCGCCGCCGCCACGACGACCGCCACCGCGACGAAGGGCCGGTACAGGACGTCCTCGTCGCGGCCCGCCACGAGCGGGACCCGCACGTCCGACACGACGCGGACCAGGTGGGTCAGGACCACCCCCGCTGCCGCCGCCCCCGCCAGCGCCAGGCGCGACACCCCGCTGCCGCGCACGACGACCAGGAACCCGTGGGCCGCGGCGACCGCCAGACAGGGGTAGGCACCCTGGAGGAAGTAGCCCTGGTTCAGGGCCGGCCCTCCCAGCAGCGCCGTCGCGCCGATCCCGGCGGCGCCGACGCCCAGGACGAGGACGGTGGCGGGGCGCGCGAGCGAGCGCGGCCGGCTCAGCAGCCCGGCGATCCCGCACCAGGTGACGGCCCAGCACGCGGCGTACAGCAGGGTGATCCCGGCCAGGGAGGCCGGCGGCGGCTGGGCGTGCTCGCCCAGGCCGGTCAGCTCGCCCCAGGTCCTGCGCATCAGCGCGAGCGGATCGAGGGACATCGCCTGCCGGGCACCGCCGAACAGCACCGTCTGCGCGTACAGCAGGCAGGCGGCGGTGATCACGAGCGCGCCGAGCACGGCCCAGGGCGGCCTGCGCCGCCTGACCGCCTCGACCACGGCGAGCGCCGCCAGCCCCGCGAGGAGCATGGGCAGGTAGGTGGCCTTGGCCCCGGCCACCGCCGCCAGGAGGATCGCCACCAGCACCCACCGGCCGGCGCCGTGCCGCCGCCCGCGCTCGAAGGCGTCGATCAGCAGCAGGACGACGGGCGCGAACAGCAGGGCGCCGAAGGTCTGGGTGGGGCTCTCCCACGCGGAGTGCTGGACGCCCGTCCAGGTGAACAGGCCGTTGGTGTTCGCGTACAGGCTCGGCACCGCGACCAGGACCGTTCCCGCGACGGCCAGCGCCGACCCGGCCCGGGAACCGGTGACGCGGTGCCCGATCGCCCCCACCAGGACGACGAAGGCGACCAGCATCGGGAACATGCCCAGGCGGAAGAGCAGGACCAGGGGTTCCAGGCCGGTGACCCAGCTCGCCGCCGCCAGGTGGGCGTAGACGAACCAGTGGTAGAGCAGGGGCTCCCCCGCCACCACGGGCACGGTGGGCGGCACGTGGTGCCTCAGCTCGCCGACCAGCGCCAGGTGGTACGGGATGTCGAACAGGGACGTCCCCGCCGCCGGCCAGGTCAGGGCGGTGGTCCTGAAGAACGTGAAGGAGCTCCAGGCGGTCACGTGGACGACGAGCAGCGCGAGGAACCACGCGTACCAGGCGGGCTCCCGTGTGCGGGCCACGCCCCTGAAGTGCCCGCGCAGCCGGGGGACGGCGGCGAACACGGCGCAGGTGCCGAGCGGCCACAGCAGCACGAGCGGCGGCGCCCCCGCCGCCCGGGCGGCGATGTAGACGGGTACCTCGACGGCGTACCCCAGCGCGAGCCCGAGCGCGAGTTCCTCGGCGAACGCGAGCGTGCGCGCCCCCCGGTAGAGGGCCCGGACCAGCAGCAGGCCCGGGAGCGCCACCCCCAGCGCGACGTACCCGCCGAAGACGGCCGTGTCCGCGACCGGGACGCCGTAGAAACGCAGCGCGGCCGCCACGACGGCGACCGCGAACACCGCGGGCGCCCATTTCCCCGCCCGCCGGAGAACGCGGTTCACCCCGCGGTCCGGCGTTCTCCGCCTTCCCCGTGAAAAGGTTCCGCGAGTGGCGGATGCGGACGTTCCCATCCGCGCCGTGACCTCCGGTGCACCGGGCGCGGAATCGTGATCGGTCACAGATTCTGTCATGAGTGCGATTCTGGCGACCCGGACGCGCGGGCCGGGCGCGCGACCCCGCGCCGGGAGAGGTTTTGCCCGGCGTTTGCGCAGCTCGTAGCCTGTCCGGCGGACGCGCCGCATCACGCCGCCACCGCGCGGACACCGCGTCAGAACGGCGCGGGAACGGCGCGGCAACGGCCGGGACACGGCGGCGGGGCCACGCCGGACGGGACGCGCCAAAGGCATCTCGAAAGGCGATGACTGTCATTTCCTGCTATTTAATGATTGTTCTCCGCCGACACCGGTTCCGCCGGAGGGCGACATCCGCCGACGGCTCCGGAAGGTGGGTTACCGTCGAATATCCGGCCCGGCCCCGATGGACCGGATCCATATTCGCGACATCACCCGGAACGGGGATTCCCTATGCTCGACTTCCTCATCGGCAGCGGACGGTGTGGTTCCACCCTCCTGTACGAGGTGCTCACCCGCCATCCGGAGGTGGGGTTCGTCACCAACCTGGACGACCGCTTCCCCCGGACCCCGGACGCGGCGAAACGCGTCGGCGGCGCGGTCTACCGCCGGACACCGGCCGACTTCCCGGGGAAGCGGCTGCGGCCCTGCGAGGCCCACCGCGCCCTGAGGCGCGAGGTCTCCCCGCTGGTGGTCGACTCCTTCCAGGATCTGACGGCCGCCGACGCCACCCCCTGGCTGGCCGGGCGCATGCGGACCTTCTTCGCGACCCGGGCGGAGGTCCAGCGATCCGGCCACTACCTGCACAAGTTCACCGGGTGGCCCCGCGCCGCGTTCCTGCACGAGGTGTTCCCCGAGGCGCGGTTCGTGCACATCGTGCGCGACGGGCGCGCCGTCGCCAACTCCTGGCTGCAGATGCCGTGGTGGCGCGGGCACCTGGGCGCGCCGGGGTGGCACTTCGGCCCGCTGCCCGAGGACTACGCCCGCGAGTGGGACGAGGCCGGCCGCTCCCAGGTGCACCTGGCGGGCATCGGCTGGAAGCTCCTGATGGACGCCACCGAGACGGCGCGCGCGGCGGTGGCGCCGGAGTCGTGGCTGCAGGTGCGCTACGAGGACCTGCTGGCCGACCCGCGCAAGCAGACCGACCTGGTCCTGGAGTTCCTCGGGCTCGCCTGGACGCCCGCCTTCGAGCGGGACTTCGCGCGCCGGGTGTTCTCCCCCGGCCGCTCCGAGGCGTTCCGCCGGGACCTCACCCCGGCCCAGCTCTCCCTGCTCGACAACTCGCTCGCCGTTCACCTCCACGAGCTCGGCTACCGCCCCTGACCGCCGCGCCGCCTCTGACCGCCGCGCCGTCTCCGTGTCGTCTCCGTGTCGTCCCCGTGCCGCCGTCGTCCCGCCCCCATGCCCGCCGCCGTGCCGCCGGCGGCAGGTGCGCCCCGGTGCCGGCGGGCTCCCCCGGCGCCGTCAGGTACGGCGCGTCGTCTGCGCCAGTTCCTCGTAGAGGCTCTCGAACCACTCCGCCGTGCCCGCCATCTCGACGCTCTCCGCGCTGGCGGCCGCCCCGGACCGCAGCCGGCGGTGCACGGCCGGCTCCATCGCCCGCAGGATCCCGGCGGCCAGCGCGTCCGGCGACTCCGGTTCGGTCAGGATGCCGTTCCAGCCGGAGGAGACCAGTTCCGGGATTCCGCCCACGTCGGTGGAGACCACCGGCACCCCGGCCGCGAGCGCCTCCATGACCACCACGGGCAGCCCCTCGTAGTGCGAGCTCAGCACCAGCAGGTCGGCCGCGGCGACCAGCCGCCCGGCCTGGCGTACCTGGCCCAGCACGCGCACCCGGTCGTGCAGGCCGCGCCGTTCGATCTCACGGACGACGTCCTCGCGCAGCGGCCCGTCCCCGGCCAGCAGGAAGACCGCGTCGTCCCGTGCCGCCAGTACGGTGGCGGCGGCCCGGATCAGCAGCGCGTGGTTCTTCTCCGGCCGGAAGTTGGCCACGCAGACCACCAGGAACGCCCCCTCGGGCACGTCGAACCGGCGCCTGACGATCCCCGACCGCAGCGCCCAGGAACGCTGCTCGGCCACGTCCACGCCGTGCACCCGGGTCAGCAGGCGGCGTGCCCCGCGCACCGAGGGGGAGCGTGCCACCTGCGTGGAGACCGCCACCGTCCGGTCGTCGAGCCTGCGGGTGAGGTAGTCGAGGACCATGCTGACCGCCGCCGTCACCCGGCGGAACCGCACGGTGGTGGGACGCCGGCAGTAGTGCACGGTGGACACCAGGAGCGGCCGGCGGGGGGTGAGCCTGGCCGACAGCCACAGCGCGGCGGCCGGGGTCGGCGAGTGGACGTTCAGCACGTCCGGGGCGAGCCTGCGGACGGTGCGGACCAGGCGGGCGTAGACCAGCGGGCGCGGGTCCCGGCTGAGGTCGACGACCGCGATCCCGGAGGCGCGCAGCCGCTCGATGAGCTCGCCGGTGGACGCCTGGAGACAGACCACGGTGTAGTCCTTGTTCACCCGGGGCGCGCGGCGCAGCCGTTCGACGAGGAGCACCTCCACCCCTCCGGCGTCGAGGGTCTTGACGACCTCGCACACCCGCAGCTCCCGCGGCGTCCCCGGTGTCCCCGCTGCCCCCGGCTCCCCCGCGCCCGGCAGGGACGGCCCGGTCACCGGGCGGTCCCGGGGGTGGCCGCGGGCTGCGGCGGGGGCACGGGATCGGGCGCGCGCCGGGGCAGGGCGGACCGGAACCGCTCCCGGGGATCGGTCGCGCTCCACGCGAGCGCGGCGAGCAGGCTGACGATCAGCATGATCGGCATCCGCTGGCGGAAGATCAGGCCGATGTTGGCCATGGTGGTCGCGTAGGCGATCGTGCCGGGGACGATGAAGAGCACGAGGACGAACAGGAGCGTCCGGTCCCGGGCCCACAGGCGCCGGGCGCCGCGCAGCGCGTTGTAGAGGAGGTAGTACCAGATGAACGTGTCCACCTTCCCGAACTGCAGCGTCAGGCTGCCCGGCGTCCACGGGAACGGGGCGAGCAGCGTGTAGAGCAGTTTGGGGGCGAGCGCGCTCCAGGCGTCGCCGCCGTCCTCGAACAGCACGCCCGACCCTCCCCCGGCGTTGGCCCGGCGGACCGACTCCGACTGCCCCAGCTCCAGCTGCTCCTGCAGCATGGTCAGGGACGCGCCGCCGTCCATCCGGGCGAGCAGCACCACCAGGGGGACGAGCAGCAGGGTCGAGACGACCACGGAGCGCACGGAGAGTTTTCGCTCCATGGGCGACAGCCCCACCACCAGCGGCAGGGCGCACATGAACACCATGTAGGGGCGCACGTGCCAGAGCGTCCACAGCAGCGGGACCATCAGGAGCAGCTTGCGCACGTCGAAGCGCTTGACGTTCGAGGCCACCAGCCACAGGCAGGTGACGACGAGGAAGGCGTTGATGCCGTCCTTGAACGTGTCGGAGGTGTGCACCAGCAGGGCCGGCAGGAAGGCGACCACGACGAACAGCCGGAACGCCGCCCGTTCACTGGCGCCGATGAGCTGCGCGAACCTGTACATGACGATGCACAGCAGGCAGGCCAGGGTGGCCACCACCGCCGTGCAGGCCAGGGTGGCCGGCCCGTCGCACAGGTAGACGACGACGGCGAAGAGGTTGCAGGGCACCTCCATGGAGTGGATGGCCGCGATCTGGTCGCCGGTGACGAACCGGAAACCCGACTGCCTCCAGTAGGTGGCGATCTCCCCGGCCCTGGCCAGGTAGGTGCGGTTGTCCCCGCCGTACTCGATGATGCGCGGCCTCATCACCAGGACGTGCACGACCAGGCGGGTGAGGAAGGCCAGAAGGAGCACCGGCAGCAGCCGGTTGGCCTGGCGCACCCCCAGCCCGGTGTAGGTCACGAAGACCAGGAACGCCGCCATGAAGACGACGAGGAAGTACTCCATGGACGGGTTCACCTCGAAGTCGCGTCGGGGGCGTGCGCCGCGCGGGGCGCGCGGGGGGCGCGGGGGGCTCGGCGGGGCGGCGGAGCGGTCATTTGACGCCGCGGACGACGTACATCCCGCGCCGGCGGACGATCGAGACCTCGCGCAGCCCCAGCTCCTCGGTCCAGCGCCTGATCGTCCGGCGGAACTGGGGTTTCTCGTAGCGCGGCGAGAACCAGTCGAAGGTGTCCAGCACCGACCACTCCAGCGTCGTCGCGGCGTCCTTGAGGCCCAGGTGGCGGTGGTTGGCCACCGGCACCAGCCGGGCGAGTCCCTGGCCCACGCCCGGGACGGCGCTGAGCGCCATGGACAGCGGCAGCAGGCGCGGCACCGCCCGCTCCACCAGCGGGTACAGCCGCTCGGGCGGCATCCGCCGGGTGAAGGGGCGGATCAGCTGCCGCAGGTGCGGGTAGGCGACCGGCGCCGCGTAGACGTCGACGCAGAACCGGCCCCCCGGCCTCAGGTGGCCGAGCAGCGTCGTGAACGTCCGCCGCACGTCGGGCGTGTGCTGGATGACCCCGAGGCAGACGACGAAATCGAAGGACTCGCGCGGAAGCGGCAGCTCGTAGACGCTCGCCTGCAGGAGCCTCAGGTTGGGGAAGCGGCCGTTGGAGGCGGCGTTGGCGTGGACGGCGCCGGAGAGGTCGAAGGAGGTCACCAGGGCGCCGGTCTCGCAGAGCACCTCGGTGAACCGGCCCGCCCCGCTGCCGCACTCCAGCACGGTCCTGCCGCGCAGCTCGCCGGCGGACCAGCCGCTCGCGCTCATCAGCCGGTCGCGGGAGATGGGCATGCCGACGTGGGAGTCGAGCTGTGTCAGCCGGTGCCTGTTCCACTGGAACCCGAACCCGTCGGCGTAGCCGTCGGAGGGGACGAACCGGGGGACGCCGCGGTCGACGGGGTAGCCCGCCCCGCACCCGGCGCATCGCAGCCCGCCCTCGCCGTCCGGGGAGCCGCCGTCCGGGGAGCCGGCGTCCGGCGGGTCGCCGGAGCCGCCGCTCAGGGCTCCCCCGCACCGGGGGCAGCGAAGCGGCGGGTGCCGGGTGACGCCGGTCCCCGTACCGCCGGTCGTGTCTTCCACGAAGGTCATCCGGTCACCCGTTCAGCGAGAGGGAAGGAAAGGTCCGCGGCGTCGGGGCCGGATCCCGGGGCCTGCCACGGGGGTCCGCCACGGGCGTCCGCCGGGCGGGCGGCCTGCACGCCGGGTGCCCGCGACGAGCCGGAGTCGTGCCCGTCCGCCACGTTCGTTCCCAAGCTCGCACGCCGCCGGCGGGCCGGGCGGCGCGGCGGCTCCCCCGCGAGCAATGATCTTCACGATCCTTACCCCGCCTTGGGACTCCCCGCGACGCGCCCTCGCAGGCCGCCGGCCGCGACCGGCGACACGCCCTCGCGGGCCGCTGGTCGCGGCCACCCCGCTCCGTTACCGTGATCTTGCAGAACGTCACCGCCGGGGACCGCCCGCGACGGCGAACGGGTACGGCCCCGCGGGCGCCGGCCCACGAGCGCCACCGAGCAATGGAGGACCCGATGTGCGGGATAGCCGGAGTCGTCTCGACGTCACACCCGGATCCGGAGCTCGTCCGGCGCATGTGCGACGTGATCGCGCACCGGGGTCCCGACGGCACGGGTTTCCACACCGACGAGCACGCCGCGCTCGGCATGCGCAGGCTCGCGATCGTCGACGTGGCGACCGGGGACCAGCCCGTCCGCAGCGAGAACGGGCGGGTCGTGTCGGTCTTCAACGGGGAGATCTACAACTTCCCCGAGCTGCGCCGGGAGCTGGCGGGACGGGGGCACCGGCTGCGCTCGTCCGGTGACTCCGAGTGTCTCGTCCACCTCTACGAGGAGCACGGCCCCGACCTGGCCCGGCTGCTGCGCGGCATGTTCGCCTTCGCCGTCTGGGACCGCGACCGCCGTCGGCTGGTCCTGGCCAGGGACAGGCTCGGGAAGAAACCGCTGTACTGGTGGGCCGACGAGAACTCCATCCGGTTCGCCTCGGAGCTGAAGTCGCTGGCCCGCGACCCCGGCATGCCCCGCGAGATCGACCCGGTCGCGCTGCACCACTACCTGACCTACCGCTACGTGCCCGCCCCCTGGTCGATCTACCGGGGCGTGCACAAGCTGCTCCCGGGCCACGTGCTGGTGTGGGAGCGGGGCCGCATCACCGTGGACCGCTACTGGCGGCTGGACCGCACCCCTCGGCCGGTGACCGACGTGCGCGAGGAGGAGGAGCGGCTGCGCGAGCTGATCCTGGAGGCGACCCGGATCCGCATGGTGAGCGAGCGCCCCATCGGCGCGTTCCTGTCCGGCGGGATCGACTCCTCCGCCGTGGTCGCGGCGATGGCCATGCAGAGCAGCGAGCCGGTCAAGACCTTCTGCGTCGGCTTCGACGACGGCCGCTACGACGAGCGCGCCCACGCGCGGCAGGTCGCCGAGCGCTACTCCACCGACCACCACGAGCTCATGGTGACCGCCGACGTCCCGGAGGTGCTGCCGCTGCTGGCCTGGCACTTCGACGAGCCGTTCGCCGACTCCTCGGCCGTGCCCAGCTTCTACGTGGCCCGGCTGAGCCGGCGACACGTCACCGTGGTGCTCAACGGCGACGGCGGCGACGAGTGCTTCGGCGGCTACCAGCGCTACGCCCTGATGAACCAGGCCGGCAGGATCCCGGCGATGCCCGGCGCCGTGGCGGCGATGTCCGCCCGCGCCGGGACCCTCATCACCGAGCAGAGCCGCTACCGCTCCCCGGCCCGTTTGCTGGGCCGGCTGATGCGCTTCGCCGCCGAGCCTCCCGCGCGCCGCTACACCGGCCTGATGTCCTGCTTCACGCCCGGCCAGAAGGACGAGCTGTACGAGCCGGAGCTCCGCGCGCACCTGGCGGGGACCGACAGCGGCGCGCTGATGGAGGAGGCGTTCCTGGGCTCGTCGGCGACGACCACGCTGGGACGGGTGCAGGACGTGGACGTCGCCGGCTACCTTCCGTACGACCTGCTGGTCAAGGTCGACATCACCACGATGGCCAACTCCATGGAGGCCCGCTCGCCGTTCCTGGACCACCACCTGATGGAGTGGGCGGCGGGGCTGCCCGACCCGCTGAAGGTCCGCGACCGGCGCACCAAGCTGCTGCTGCGGCGGGCGGTCGCGCCCTGGCTGCCCGGACGGCTGCACAACCGCCCCAAGCGGGGGTTCGGCGTGCCGCTCGCCGCCTGGCTCCGGGGCGAGCTGCGCGAGCTCGCCCACGACACGCTCACCGACGACACCGCCCGCGGCAGGGGACTGTTCCGGCCCGAGGTCGTGGCCGGCCTGCTGCGGCGGCACGACGAGGGCGCCGACCACGGCGACCGGCTGTGGGCGCTGCTGCAGTTCGAGCTCTGGCACCGGGCCCACGCGGTCCCGGACGGCACCGTCCTGGCGGAGATCGGATGCCCGGGGTCCTGAACGGGAGCGGCACCCGGGGGCGGACCGTCCAGACGATGGCCAGCCACCTGGTGCGGCTGACGCTGGCGGCGCTGACGGGCATCCTCATCGCCCGCACCCTCCAGCCGGAGGGGCGCGGCGTCTACGCGATGATCGCCACCACCGGCGGGATCGCGATCGTGCTGGGCAACCTGTCGATCGGCAGGTCGCAGATCGCGCTCTGGTCCGATCCGGCGCGGCACCGCGCGCTGACCGGCAACGGCCTGCTGCTGGGGCTGTTGTCCGGTGTGGGCTCGGCGCTGGTGACGCTGGCGGCGGTGACCGCCTTCACCCCCGTCCCCGCGCCTGAACTGCTCGTCGTCGCCCTGCTGGCGGTGCCGTTCGGCGTGGCGGCGGTCAACCTGAACGGGATCGCGCTGCTGCGCTCGCGCAGCGACCTGGCCAACCGGGGCGTGGTCGTGACGGCGCTCGTGCTGAACCTGCCGATCCTGGTGCTGTCGGCCGCCGGAGAGCTCACCGTGGCGGCGGTGATCGTCTGCTGGGCGCTGGCCATCAGCGCGCCGTTCTGGCTGCTCCTCGGGGCGCTCGGGCCGCGCGCCATGCGCGCCGAGGCGGCGCTCGCCCGCCGCCAGCTCGCCCTGTCGTGCCGCTACCATCCCGGACTGGTCGCGTTCCACCTGTTGCTGACCGCCGACGTCTTCCTGCTGAGCGCCCTGGTCTCCCCGGCCGAGGTGGGCCTGTACACGGTCGGGACGGCCCTGCTGACCTTCTCCCGGGTGCCGGGTGACGCGGTCACCCAGGTGGTCCTGCCCCGGCAGACGGTCGAGGACGGCGCCGACGCCCGGGACGTCACCGTGCGCGTGCTCCGGCTCAACCTCGCGCTCTCGGCGCTGTCGGCCGGGGCGCTGGCGGCCGTCGCGCCCCTGCTCGTCCCCCTGCTGTACGGCGCCGCGTTCGCCGGCAGCGTGGCGCCGCTGCTGCTGCTGGCGCCGGGCATGGTCGCGCTGTCGCTGCTGCGGCCGGTCGAGCAGTACCTGATCCGGCTGGAGCGCCCGATGACCATGACGGCCGTCGCCGGCGGCGCCCTGGCGCTCGACCTCGCCCTGAACCTGGTGCTCATCCCCCGCTGGGGCGCCTCGGGCGCCGCGCTGGCCGCCACCGTGAGCTACACGGCCATGGCCGCGGTGGAGATCGCCTGGTTCGCCGGCACCACCTCCACCTCCCCGCGCGACCTCCTCCCCCGTCCCTCCGACCTGAGAGCCGCCCTCGGACCCACCGCCCCGGTGACAGCACCCCCCTCATGACCCCCGCCGGGGACCAGCCCTACGAACCCCCCGGGGACTCCCGTGAGGCCGCGCCGGCGACTGGACCGAGGAGGGAAGGAGCGAAGCGGATGAGCGACGAGGGAAGGAGCCGGACAAGAGCGGCCTCACCGCGACGCGCAGCGTCGCCATAGGCACGGCCGAACCGCGACGCGCAGCGTCGCCATAGGCGCTGTATCACGTTTAGGTAGGGAGTAGGAAAAACATCGCGCCGTCCCCGTGATGGTGTCGGCTGACGGATCCGGTGGAGAACTAGTTTCTCCGACGTGAGCCAGGCCTGTCAGCAAGGAGCCTCCATGAAGCCAGACGGCCGGATTCGCGTCATGGAGATCATCGCGCGAATGAACGTCGGCGGTCCCGCCACCCAGGTCTCGGGACTGCACGAGCGGCTGAACCGCGAGGAGTTCGACCACCGTCTCTACACCGGCCACGTCGGCGCCGGGGAGGGCGACCATCTGCTGCTGCACGGCGCGCGCGCCCCGGTACACCACGTCCCGGGCCTGGGCCGCTCCGTCAGGCCCGGCGACGACCAGCGCGCCCTGTTCTGGCTGGTCCGCGCCATGCGGTCGTTCCGGCCGCACATCGTGCACACCCGCACCGCCAAGGCGGGGGCCCTGGGCCGGGTGGCCGCCCGGTTGTCGGGCGTCGGCGCGGCGCGGGCGCACGTCTTCCACGGCCACCTGCTGCACGGCTACTTCTCCCCGGTCAGGCGCGGGCTCTACGTACGGTCGGAGCGGCTGCTGGCCCTGCTGACGGACCGGCTGGTGACGGTCGGGACCCAGGTCAGGGACGAGCTGCTGGAGGCGGGGATCGGCCGGCCCGAGCAGTACGTCGTCATCCCTCCCGGGGTGCGGCTGGGCCCGGTGCCCGGCCGCGAGGAGGCCCGCGCCGCGCTGGGCCTGCCGCAGGACGCGCCCGTGGTGGCGTACGTGGGGCGGCTGACCCGAGTGAAGCGGCCCGACCGGTTCGTCACGGTGGCCCGCACCGTGCTGGGCCGCGTCCCGAACTGTCACTTCGTGGTGTGCGGCGGGGGCGAGCTGGCCGAGCGGCTGGAGCGGGAGACCGAGCCCGTGCGCGGTTCCTTCCACCTGCTGGGCTGGCGCGCGGACACCGAGACGGTCTACGCCGCGGCCGACGTGGTCCTGCTGACCTCGGACAACGAGGGCACCCCGGTGACGCTCGTCGAGGCGGGGATGGCGGGCGTCCCGGTGGTCTCGACCCGGGTGGGGAGCGTCGCCGAGGTCGTCAGGGACGGCCACACCGGCCTGCTGTCGGGTCCGGGCCCGGACGAGCTGGCGGCGCACGTCGTCCGGCTGCTGAACGATCCCGGCCTGGCCCGCCGGATGGGCGAGGCGGCCCGCGACTGGACCGCGTACGCCTTCGCGGTGGACCGCCTGGTCGCCGACACCGAGAACCTCTACCGGTCGCTGTGCCCGGCGCCCGGCCGCGATCCACTGCCCGAGGGGAGCAGCCGATGAGGGTCCTGGTGACGGGCGGGGCGGGTTTCATCGGCGCGCACCTGTGCCGGACCCTGGCGGCCAGGGGCGACGTGCGGCGCGTCACCGTGCTGGACGACCTGAGCAGCGGCGATCCGGCCAATCTCGACGGGGTCGAGGCCGAGGTGGTGACCGGCAGCATCCTGGACAGGGATCTGCTGGGCGACCTGACGGCCGACGTCACGCACGTGATCCACCTGGCCGCGCGGCCGTCGGTGCCCCGGTCGCTGGCCGACCCGCTGGCCTCGCACGCCGTCAACGCGACCGGCACCCTGTACGTGCTGGAGGCGTGCCGGGCGAGCAGGCCGCACGTGATCCTCGCCTCCTCCTCCTCGGTCTACGGCGACCGTCCCGAACCCCGCAAGCACGAGGACCTGCCGACCAGGCCGCTCAGCCCGTACGGGGCCGGCAAGCTGGCCGCGGAGGCCTACGCCCTGGCCTACGCGGCCAGCTACGGCCTGCCGGTCCTGCCGTTCCGCTTCTTCAACGTCTACGGCCCGCTGCAGAGCGCCGGGCACGCGTACGCGGCGGTGATCCCGGCGTTCGTCTCGGCGGCGCTGCGCGGCGAGCCGGTGCCGCTGCACGGCGACGGCGGGCAGGCCAGGGACTTCACCTACGTGGGGTCGGTGACCGAGATCCTCGCCGACGCCGCCGCCCGCGGGGTGACGAGCACCAGGCCGGTGAACCTGGCCTTCGGCACCCGCGTCTCGCTGCGGCAGCTCATGGACCTCCTCGGCGAGATCCTCGGCCGCACGGTCGAGACGGTCCCGCTGCCGCCCCGCCGGGGCGACATCCGCGAGTCCCAGGCCTCCAGCCGCCTGCTGCGCGAGCTGTTCCCCGGCGCGTGCCCGATCTCGCTCGAGGACGGGCTGCGCCGGACGGTGGCCTGGTTCGAGGGGACGCGGGCGCCGGGCGCGGATGCCAGACTCGGCGCGTCCGCGTGAACCACCGCCTCCTGTCGGCAACCCAGTTCTCTCCAAGCACGCGATGAGGAGCAGCACGTGAGCAAGGCATCAAGAACCCGCTATCTGATAACGGGTGGCAGCGGATTCATCGGATCGCATCTGGCCGACGCGCTGCTCGCCCGCGACGACTCCGTCGTCGTCCTGGACAACCTCTCGACGGGGCGGCTGGAGAACCTCCGGCCCCACCCCGACCTGCACTTCGTGCACGGTTCGGTGCTGGACGAGCTCATGGTGGACGAGCTGGTCCACCGGTGCGACGTGGTCGTCCACCTGGCGGCGGCGGTGGGCGTCAAGCTGATCGTCGAGCAGCCGCTGCGGTCCCTGACGACCAACATCCGGGGCTCGGAGATCGTCATCGAGGCCGCGCACCGCTACCGCAAGAAGATCCTGATCACCAGCACCAGCGAGATCTACGGCAAGAACTCCTCGGGCGCGCTGCGTGAGGACTCCGACCGCATCCTGGGCAGCCCCGCCGTGGTCCGCTGGGCCTACAGCACGGCCAAGGCCGTCGACGAGATCCTGGCCAACGCCTACCACAAGGAGCGCGGCCTGCCGACGATCATCGTCCGGCTCTTCAACACCGTCGGCCCGAGACAGAGCCCGACCTACGGCATGGTCATCCCGAGCCTGGTCCGCCAGGCCCTGTCGGCCGCGCCGCTCACGGTCTTCGGCGACGGGACCCAGACCCGGTGCTTCGCCCATGTCGCCGACGTGGTGGACGCGCTGCTCGGGCTGCTCGACGAGGACGCGGCGATCGGCGAGACCTTCAACATCGGCTCCTCGGACGAGGTCAGCATCCTGGAACTGGCGAAGATGATCATCGGGTTCACCGGCTCCACCTCCGGGATCGAGCTGGTGCCCTACTCCGAGGCCTACGAGCAGGGGTTCGAGGACATGACCCGAAGGGTCCCGGACACGGCGAAGCTCCGTGCCCTCACCGGCTGGGTGCCGCGGCGCGCTCTCGACGAGATCCTCATGGAGATCATCGACGCGTCCTCGGGGGCTCCGGCGACGTTCCCGCGGTGAGCGGGACGATCGCCCTCACCGCGGGGACGGCCTGCCTGATCAGCGCGGTGGCCGTGGTGCCGCTGCGGCGCCTGGCACTGCGCTGGGACCTCACCGACCAGCCCGGCGGGCACAAGGCGCACGCCAGCCCGACCCCCTATCTCGGCGGTGTCGCGATCACGGTCGGCACGGTGGCGCCCACCGCGGTCGCGCTCGGCGTGGCCGACCTGCAGATCACCGCGATCCTGCTGGCCGCCGCCGCGGTTTCGCTGCTGGGACTGATCGACGACTTCTCCCCGCTGCCCGCGCTCACCAGGCTGACCGTGGAGACCGTGGTCGCCGTGGGGGTGGTGCTCTCCGGCGTCCAGGCCACCGTGACCGGGACGTGGCTGGACCCGGTGCTCACGACGGTGTGGATCGTCGTGATGACGAACTCCTTCAACCTGCTCGACAACATGGACGGCGCGCTGGGCGTCGTCACGGCCGTCGCCGCCGTCCTGCTCGCGGTGACGGCGACGTTGCAGGGCCATGTCGCGCTCGCGGTGCTGCTGGCCGCGCTCACCTGCGCGTGCCTGGGCTTCCTGCCCTACAACTGGGCGCCCGCCCGGGTGTTCATGGGCGACTCGGGGTCGCTGTTCATCGGTTTCACGCTGGCCTGCTCGGCGACCGTGCTGGTCGCGGGACGCCCCCCGGACGCGACGATCGCCGGGTTGTTCCTGCCGACGTTCGTCGCGACCGTCGACACCTGCGTGGTCTTCCTGTCCCGCCTGCTGACCGGGCGGTCGCCGTTGCAGGGCGGCACCGACCACGTGTCGCACCGGCTGCGGCGCGCCGGTCTGGGGACCCGCTGGGTCGCCGTCACGCTGGGCGTGATCACGGCGTTCACCGGTGTCCTCTGCCTGGCGACGGCCCTGGGCCGGTTGTCCCCGCTCGTCGCGACGGTCGTGGCAGGCGCGATCGCCGGTGGCCTCGTGGGCCTGCTGCGGGACATGAGCGTCCGCGTGTCCGTCCGAACCCCCCAGCCCCTCCAGAGAATCCGCGAAAGGCGACGTTGACATGGAACTGCTCTACTACGTACGGCTCGCGCGCCGTAACTGGCCGCTCATCCTGCTGTCGCTGGTCGTCGCGGTGAGCGCGGCGGTGGCCGTCACGGCCAACACGCCGCCGAAGTACGTCGCGACGATCTCCATGCTGGTCTCCGGCCACGACAAGGAGGGCAGCCTGTCCACCGCCTACCAGGCGGGGATCCTGTCGGCGCAGCGGGTGCAGTCGTACGCCACCCTGTTGTCCACCCGGCGGGTGCTCAGCCGGGTCACCGACGACGCCGACGTGGAGCGGCTGCAGGCGAACATCACGGCCGAGGCGGTGCCCGGGACCGTGCTGCTGCGCGCCACGGTCGCCGACCCGGTGCCCAAGCGGGCCGCGGAGCTGGCCAACGACCTGGGGGCGAGCTTCGCCGACCTCATCGACCAGATCGAGCGGCCCACGTCCTCCAGCCGTCCCACGGTGAAGGTCACGGTGGTCGACCACGCCGAGGTGCCGCAGGAGCCGGTCAGTCCGAAACCGCTGGTCAACCTGGTGCTGGCCGTGCTGCTCGCGCTGCTGGCGGTGATGGCCGTCATCGTCGTCCGCGACCACCTGGACACCACCATCAAGACGCCGGAGGCGCTGCAGGAGGCGTCGGGCAGCTCGACCCTGGGGATCATCGGCTACGAGCGGGACGCGAAGCACCAGCCGCTGATCCTGCGCAACAACGGCCGCTCGTCCAGGTCGGAGGCGTTCCGCACGCTCCGTACCAACCTGCAGTTCATCGGTGTCGACCGCCAGCCCAGGTCGCTGGTGGTCACGAGCTGCCTGCCGAGCGAGGGCAAGTCCTCCACCTCGGTCAACCTGGCCATCACGCTGGCCCAGGCCGGGTGGCGGATCGTCCTGGTGGACGGCGACCTGCGCCGCCCCACGATCCCCCGCTACCTCGGCATCGAGGGGAACACGGGCCTGACGGACGTGCTGATCGACAGGGCGCGCCTGAAGGAGGTCATCCAGGTCTGGGGCGAGCCGGGCATGTCGGTGCTGCCGAGCGGGCAGATCCCGCCGAACCCGAGCGAGCTGCTCGGCTCGGGCGGGATGCGCGAGGTGCTGACCCAGCTCACCGAGACCTACGACATGGTCATCATCGACGCGCCGCCGCTGCTGCCGGTGACCGACGCCGCGACGCTCAGCGCTTTGTGCGACGGCACCCTGCTGGTCAGCCGGCACGGCAAGACCCGCCGCGAGCACATGGTGCGCGCCGCCGCGCTGCTGGCGTCGATCAACGCCCGGGTGGTGGGGACGGTCCTGAACTTCGTCCCGCCCCGGCACGAGACCTACTTCGGCTACGGGTACGGCTACGGGTACGGCTACGAGCCGGAGGTCAAACGTCCGGTGGGGGTGTGAGCAGCCGGAGCGGGGCGGCCAGGGACCTGGTGACGGTCCGTCCCGCCAGCCGGTAGGCCAGCCAGGAACCGCCGTAGGGGTCGGCGATGTCGGGCTCGTCGACCCGCACCAGCCCGCGCAGGGCCCGCGCCTCCTCGACGAGGACGCGGGCCCTTCGCACGGGGTCGGCGTGGCGCAGGATCCGCTCCGGTTGTACCGCCCGGGCCAGCGCGCCGAACTCGGCGATGGTGAAGGTCCGGGTGGCCGCGGCCAGGTGCAGGGTCACCGCCTGCGCGCGGTGCCTGCTGGTGGCCGTCAGCACCAGGTCCGCCGCGGCCACCCGGGCGGGGGTGAGCAGGGAGGAGGTGAACCCGGCCGGGTCGCCGCCGAGCCGGGTCAGGGTGCCTCTGGCGCGCCGGTCCATCTCCATCCCCGGCCGGGCGTGGGTGCCGGCGCTGCTGACCCGGACGGCCGGGCAGGGGCCCAGCGCCGAGCGGGTCAGCCGCTCGGCCAGCGGGGAGCGGCAGATGTTGGCGGTGCAGACGAACAGGATGTGGAAGCGGACGCCTCCCCGCGGAGCCCGCTCGTCCCGGGGGTCCCGCCAGCAGCGCGAGCCGCAGTCCTCGTGCTCGGAGGGGGCCCACCGGCCGATCCCGGTGGCGCGCTCCTCCCCGGCCACGAGACCCGGCGTGGTTCCGGTGGTCCCCGGTGAAGCCCTCATGACGTGAGGGTAGATCGGTGCCGGTGCGCCGCGGCCCGCGGCGCACCGCTCTTTGCCCTTTCATACCGGCTCGCCGCGCACCGGCCAGCGCGGTGGGCCGGTGGCGGTGCCGTCGTCAGGGGGCGCATCCGCGCGTGTCCTGGGTGACGCGGGTCCGCTGGGGTCTGACCAGCGGCTGTACCGGGACCAGCGGCGGTTCGTTCGAGACGGGTTCGGTGAGGTCGAACTCCAGGGACCTGGACTGGCCGGGGGCGAACTCCACCATGGTCGAGTAGACCGGGTGGGACCGCTCGGTCTCCCGGATGATCGGCGCCCGGTCGCCGTCGAGCCGGGCGGCGGTCGCCTCGGCCCCGACGCCCGCGTACAGCGACACCCACAGCAGGTTGGACCCGGGGCGGTGCCGGCCCATGCCGGCGTTGTCGAGCCGGCCGGTCACGTAGGAGGGCAGCGTCTTCCTGGGGACGTCGTTGGTGAGGCGGACGCGCACGGTCGAGACGCGCCTGCCGTCCCGGCAGTGGCCCAGCCGGTAGTGCAGCGAGCGTTCCAGGTAGTAGTCGAGCTTGCCGCCGGCGGAGTTGTTGACCACCAGCGCGGCGAACGGCCCGGGCCGGGACGGCAGTACGCCGCCGAGGGGGGTGCGTGCCAGCAGCCGCTGCTCGGCCGGGTGGCGGCTCCAGACCTGCAGCCGCCGCTCCCCCACCATGCCGGCCAGTACGGGCAGCAGCCTGGCGGGGTTGGAGAAGGCGGTGGGCAGGGCCTCGCCGACGGCGCGCGCGATCCCCATGAGGAACACCTTGCGCGCCAAGGGGTCGGGGAAACGGGCGTAGGCCACCCGCTCGGTGAGGTCGACGACGTTGCCGGCCGTCACGACCTGTCCGCCGGGCGCGGTGACCGGGCCGATGACCCGGAGCAGGTGGGCCAGGCCGACCGGGTCGGTGGCGATGGCGCCGTCGAGCCGGGTGCGGGCCTGCCGCTCCCACAGCCCGGTCCAGATGGCCGCGGCGTACGGGAAGTGCGGCGAGAGGTTGGAGACCGACAGCATCCTGGTGGCGTTCGGCCCGTAGCGCCCGCGGAACCCGGGGCCGGGGTCGGTGACGGGGACGGGGCTGGTGTCGAGGTCGTTGTTGGAGGAGAGGCGCTCGATGACGATCTTGCCCCGGTCGAGGCGGAGGATGCCGAAGGCCCCCACCAGCCCTCCGGTGCCCCGCGCCTCGGCGTTGGTCTGGAAGGCCAGGAAGTAGCGGCGCGGATCGTCGCCCCCGAGCATCGGGGGGAGCAGCGTCGCGGCGGTCACCGCGTCGCCCAGCATGCCGCGCAGCTCGTCGATCTCCCTCAGCGCGGTGCCGCGGGCCTCGTCCAGCGCCTCGACGCCGGTGCGCGCCGGGGTGGACGCCAGCAGCGAGCTCACCCTGGCGAGCCGCGTGACGGCGTCGTCCAGGACCGGTGCCGCCGCCTCGACCGCGGCCAGCAACCGCCTCGAACCGCCCGGCGAGAGGGTGGCGCCCAGCGAGGCGGTACCGCCCGGCGAGGGAGTACCGGCCGGTGGGGCGGCACCGCCCGGGGCGGGGGTACCACCCGGGGCGGGAACGCCGCCCGGTGCCGGGGAGGCCGGGGTGATGAACGCCGCACCGGCGTGCTGGAGGTCGTCCAGCACGCCGGTCAGTTCCGCCACCCCCTCGGACAGTCCCCGTACGGTGCTCGCGGCGTCTCCCATCATCGGAAGGTGGGTGAGCAGGGACCAGTCGGCGCCCCCGGTCAGCCGCCGCGCCTCGGCGGCGTGCCGGCCGGCGTCCGCGAGCGGTGCGGCGAGCAGCGACGGCTGCCCCGTGCTCACCGCGGCGCGCAGCCTGAGCAGCGCGCCCCTGGTCGCCTCCAGATGGTCTCGTACGCTCAGACCGAGGTGAGCCGACCAGCCCCCGGCCGGCACGAGGACGGCGACGAGGGCCAGCAGGCAGATGACGGCGGTCCGGCGGTGTCGTCTAGTGGGCACTGGACGATCGACGGCGCCGGATGGAGATCAGGGTGCCGACGATCCCGGCGGCCAGCAGGCCACCGCCGACCGTGGCCACGGTCGTCACCGGCGTACCGGTGAAGGGCAGCTTCTCACCCGAGCCCCAGGAGGCGTCGCGGAAGCATCCGCCGCCACCGCAGCCGCCGCCGCAGCGGTCACCCTCGCAGCCGTCACGCGCCTCCAGGGCGACCAGGGCGACGTTCCTGGCCTTCAGGGCCAGATTCTCCGCCGCGGTGGCCAGGTCGGCCGCCGCGGAGGCGAGCTCCTCGGCGTTGGACGCGACCCGCGCGGCGTTGGTCGCCACCGCGGCCGCGGCCGCGTTGGTCGGTGCCGCGAGCGCCGCGATCGCCGTGGCGTCGGAGGCGATGTCCGCCGCCCTGTCGGCGATGGCCTTGGCCCTGGTGGCGATGTCCCGCGCCCTGGCGGCGATCCTGCCCGCCTCGGCCGCGATCCACGCCAGGTCACCCGGGCGGGCGACCGTGACGCCGGAGACGATCGGCCGGGAGGCCGAGACGAGCTCCACGGTGGCGGGCGCGAGCCTCGCGGCGGTGGCCTCGGCGTTCTCCGCGTCCCTGAGGGCCTCCCTCGCCTCCTCGACGGCGGACCGCGCGGCGGGGATGTTGCCCGCCCCGACCTCGCCGGCGACGTCCTGCGCCGCCCTGGCGATGTCCTCGGCGTCGGACGCGACGTCCTCGGCCTCCTCGGCGACCGCCTCCGCGTCGTCCAGGACGTCCTGGGCCTGCAGCGCGACCCGGTTGGCCGAGGCGACGTAGTCGATGACCGGT
Source organism: Streptosporangium sp. NPDC023615 (assembly GCF_040640155.1). Classification (NCBI taxonomy): domain Bacteria; kingdom Bacillati; phylum Actinomycetota; class Actinomycetes; order Streptosporangiales; family Streptosporangiaceae; genus Streptosporangium; species Streptosporangium sp. NPDC023615. Next base: position 43,144 of record NZ_JBFABE010000045.1, on the reverse strand, counting down.
GGATACGGCTGCGCGTGGAAACCGGCGACCGAGGCCGGCGCACCGGTTCCGGCGGTCGCGGTTCCGGCGATTCCAACGCCCAGCCCGCTCCCGGCCATCACCGTAAGAAGGATGGACATTGTGTATTTTTTGACCATTTCGAACTCCTCATGGCAAGTATTCAGGCCAGGAACACAGCGCTTGGAACACAAGCGACATGCCTCCGGAACCCGTTATATTTGACTATCGAAAAAGGCGGCTTATCCGGCTCACCGCACTTACCGAATGATCACTCACTGTTCTCCGATCTTTGATGTTCACGGGCGAGGCGGACGCGCCGCGCGCGGCCCCCGGTCCGGCCGGGCGCGCCGGTCTTTCGCGCCCCGTCCCGTCCCTAGACTTCGGATATGCCAACCGCATTGATCACTGGGGCGACGGCCGGCATCGGTGCCGCCTTCGCCCATCGCCTGGCCGCCGACGGCTTCTCCCTCGTCCTGGTCGCCCGCGACGGCGAGCGCCTGACCGACGTCGCCGAACGGCTCCGCCTGCGCCACGGGGTGAGCAGCGAGGTGCTCGTCGCCGACCTCGTGTCCGAGGAGGGCCTGCGCGCGGTGGAACGGCGGCTCGGCGAGGGTGTCGACCTGCTGGTCAACAACGCCGGTTTCGGTCACCCAGGCCACTTCCTCGACGTCCCCGCCGAGCAGGAGGTGCGGATGCTCAGGCTGCACTGCGAGGCCGTGCTGCGGCTGACGCTGGCCGCGCTTCCCGGGATGAGGGACCGCGACCGGGGCGCGGTGATCAACGTCGCCTCGGTGGCGGCGTTCTTCGCCCGCGGTTCCTACAGCGCGTCCAAGGCGTGGGTGGTCAACTTCAGCGAGTCCGTCGCCCTGGAGATGTCCGGCGGCCGGGTGCGCGTCATGGCCCTGTGCCCGGGGTTCGTGCGCACCGAGTTCCACGAACGTGCCTCGATGGACGTCTCGAGCATCCCCGGATTCCTCTGGCTGTCGGCGGACGACGTGGTCCGTGAGGCCATGCGCGACCTGGCCCGTGGCGTGCGGGTGAGCATCCCCGACCTGCGCTACAAGGCGCTCGTCCGGGTCGGCCGCCTGATCCCCCTCGGCCTGACCGGCCGGCTCACCCGCCGCTTCGGCCGCCGCTAGGACGACGGCCGGGGTGGCGGCGTCCCCCGCCGCCACCCCCGCCGCCACCCCGGCCGCACGCCCCCGGATCGAGGCGCCCCGGACCGGGACGCCCTCGGGCCGGGACGCCTCTGGACCGGGACGCCGACGGGACCGGTGAAGTCGACGGCCCGTGACGTCAGCCGGTCACCGGGAGGTTCCGGTTGACCGGACGGGGAACGAGGGCCCGTCCGGGAGAGCGGTCCTGGTGCCCGCGCGGCCCGAACCACTGGTCACCGAACCGACCCCGGTCGAATTCTTCTGGGTTGTCCCCGCCTCGCCGCCCGCGCCGGCCCTCCTCGTCATCGTCGGGCGGGATGATGATCTGCCCCCTCCGCGGGGGTCGCCGCGTGTTGGTCGGGCTCACCGTGGGCGTGGGCGTCACCGTCGGGGTGACGGTGGGAGTGACCGTCGGGGTGACGGTCGGGGTCACCGTGGGAGTGACGGTCGGCGTCACCGTCGGAGTGACCGTCGGGGTGACGGTGGGAGTGACCGTCGGGGTGACGGTCGGGGTCACCGTGGGAGTGACGGTCGGCGTCACCGTCGGAGTCACCGTCGGGGTGACGGTGGGCGTCACCGTCGGAGTGACCGTCGGAGTGACGGTCGGCGTCACCGTGGGAGTGACGGT